>JBOGIN010000687.1:0-4322 GCA_050742275.1 Vicinamibacteraceae bacterium | reverse complement strand
CGAATACTTCGACTACTACCGCGGCTACCATGCGTTCTGGAAGCTGTATGGGCTGGAGCTGCCGGATGACGTGCTGCGGAAGGTGTACTACGAGAACGCGGTAAAGCTCCTGCCTGCGCTGAAGTTTTGAGCCTCGCGTCCAGGACTCTGAGCGCCAACCCTCGCTCGCCCGCGAGCTCGAGTGGCGTATCTCGCGCCGGACGCGGCGGGCGACCTCGAGATAGCGAACTGGTGTAGAATACCCTCCCCCAGTTACCCCCAGCGTGCTCGAGGTTCGTCGATTCCCGCCCCACGGAGGTGACCATGTACGCCCGTCCGTTTGTTCACGTCGCCGTGAAGGCGGTCCAGTCGGTGTGCCGTGTGGCGGCGGTGACGGCAATTGCCGTTGGTGTCGCCTCCTCCGCATGGGGTCAATCCCTCAGTGACCGCAGCCCCAGCCCGCCGACCAACATCGTCCTCGAATGGAACGCGGCGGCGCTCCAGGCGATCGTGGCGACCGCGATGGGGCCACCGCCAGCCACGCGCGCGCTTGCCATCGCGCATACGTGCATGTATGACGCATGGGCGGCCTACGCGCCGACGGCCGTCGGCACACAGCTCGGTGGCGCCCTGCGCCGGCCGCAGGCGGAATGGACGGTGTCCAACAAGCAGGAGGCGCTCAGCTTCGCCGCGTATCGCGCGCTGGTGGACCTCTTTCCCACCGAGCAGGCGACCTTCGACGCCGTGATGGCGCGCTACGGCCTCGACCCCACCAACGAGACGACGGATGCGACAACGCCGGCCGGCGTGGGAAACCTGGCGTGTGCCGCGGTCATCGAGGCCAGGCGGGGCGACGGGTCGAATCAGCTCGGCCAGCTGAACGGCGGTGCGCCCTATTCCGACTACACCGGCTATCAGCCGGTCAATTCGTCGAGCGCGCTCGTCGATCCAACTCGCTGGCAGCCGCTGCCGACCCCGGCGGGCGAGCAACAGTTCGCGGTGCCGCATTGGGGTCTGGTGACCCCGTTTGCTCTTCCCCCGCTCGAGACGATTCGGCCGGCGCCACCGCCGCCGCTCACCGACCTCCGCTATCGCGCGCGTGCCTTCGAGCTCGTGGCCATGAGCGCCGGGCTGGACGACCGGCGCAAGATGATTGCGGAGTACTGGGCGGACGGCCCCGGCTCGGTGACGCCACCCGGACACTGGAACCTGTTCGCGCGGTTCGTCTCGGAACGGGATACGCACACGCTCGATGACGATGTGAAGCTCTTCTTCGTGCTGAACAACGCGATGTTCGATGCGGGCATCGCGGTGTGGGACTGCAAGCGGGGCTACGACTATGTCCGTCCCGTCAGCGCGATTCGACATCTCTACGCGGGCCAGTCGCTCTTTGCCTGGGGTGGCCCCGGCCGCAGCCAGAGCATCATCGATGGAGCGACGTGGACTTCCTACATCCCAACCCCGCCGTTTGCGGAATACGTCTCCGGCCACAGCACCTTCAGCGCGAGCGCGGCAGAGGCGCTGAAGCTGGTCACTGGGAGCGATGCTTTTGGTGCGCAGGTCGTATTGCCGCCCGGCTCGTCGACCATCGAGCCCAACCTGACCCCGCGCTACACGGTGGTCTTGTCATGGCACACGTTCTCGGCGGCCGCCGACGAGGCCGGTCTCTCGCGTCGCTACGGCGGCATTCACTTCCAGGAGGGGGACCTGTACGGCCGTGCCCTGGGGCGGATCGTGGGCGGGCACGCATGGGAGCTGGCGTCGAAGTACTTCGCAGGCGTGGCGCCATGACGGCAGCAGCAGATGGCCAATCCAATTTGACAAGGGCTCAGCGCTGATCTACGGTGACGGGCATGCGTGACAACCCTGCCCAAGCCTATCGGAACCCGGGTCGTGGCGTGTTTTGACCCCGCAACGCTGCCCAAGACTTTTCGATCTCAGCCGGCGTGCTGAGATCTTGCCTGGTTTCTAGCAAGTTTCTTCGCAATCGCAGAGTGCACGTCTGCCTCGGGAGGGGCAAGTCCGTGTGCTGCGGATTGTACGGAGCTCCCCGCGGCCATGACGCGCGCCGACAGAACCCCTACGCTACCGGAGGTGCGCTACCGCCCGCCCCGGCTGGCGGATGCGGCTCAGGTTCACGCGCTCGTGGCCGCATGCAAGCCGCTCGATCTCAATTCGGTGTACGCGTACATGCTCCTGTGCACGCACTTTGCCGACACCTGCGCCATCGCTGAGCAGGACGGCAGGGCGGTGGGATTCGTGTCGGGCTACCTCGAGCCGCCCACGAGCGGCGTGTTGTTCATCTGGCAGGTTGCGGTCAGCGCCGGCGTGAGAGGGCGCGGCGTCGCCAAGCGTCTTCTCGAGGATATTCTGGGCCGCCCGGCATGCCATCGTGTGCAACATCTAGAGACCACCATCACTCCCTCGAACGAGGCGTCATGGGCGCTGTTTCGCGCGCTCGCGCGCGACAGAGGCACGGACGTGCACGACGGCGTCCTATTTCGCCGCGAGGACTTCGGGACCGACGATCACGAGGAAGAACGGTTGGTGCGGATTGGTCCCTTTTGAGAAGACAAGGCACGACAATGCACATCTTCGACCAACTGGAATCAAACGTTCGCAGCTACAGTCGCTCGTTCCCGGCCGTGTTCACGAGAGCGTGCGGGGCGATGTTGACCGATGAGAACGGCAAGGAATACATCGACTTCCTGAGCGGCGCCGGCACGCTCAACTACGGGCACAACAACCCGGCTCTCAAGAAGCGACTGCTCGACTACATCGAGTCGGATGGCGTCGTCCACGCGCTCGATATGGCGACCGCGGCCAAGAAGGAGTTTCTGGAGACGTTCGAGCAGCTCATCTTGCGGCGGCGGGGGATGAGCTACAAGGTGCAGTTCACGGGACCGACCGGAACCAATGCGGTCGAAGCGGCCTTGAAGATCGCGCGAAAGGTGACCGGTCGCGCCAACGTCATCTCGTTCACCAACGCGTTTCACGGCGTCACGCTGGGCTCGGTGGCGGCGACGGCGCGCGCGCACTACCGCGAGGCGGCCGGCCTGCCGCTGGCCGGGACGTGCTTCCTGCCGTACGATGGTTACCTGGGGCCGGACGTCGACACGTCGGAGTACCTCGACCGCGTCCTGTGCGACAACGGGAGCGGTGTCGATCATCCAGCCGCCGTGATCGTGGAGACGGTGCAGGGCGAGGGGGGCGTTAACGTCGCGGCGCTCCCATGGCTGCGCAACGTCGAGGCGATCTGCCGCCGCCATGGCGTCGTGTTGATCGTGGACGACATCCAGGTGGGCTGCGGTCGCACCGGTCCGTTCTTCAGCTTCGAGCAGGCGGGCATCTCCCCCGATATCGTGACGCTGTCGAAGTCGCTGAGCGGCTATGGGTTGCCGTTTTCGGTGGTGTTGATGAAGCCTACGCTCGACCAATGGAAGCCGGGCGAGCACAACGGCACGTTCCGCGGGCACAACCTGGCGTTCGTGACCGCCAGTGCCGCGCTGGACGAGTACTGGGAGGACGACCGGCTCACGGCCGACGTGACGCGCAAGGGACACCTGGTGCGCTCGGCGTTGAACGGCATGGCGGAAGAGGCGTCTGGCCGCTTGACGGTGCGTGGGCGCGGCATGATGCATGGCCTGGATTGTGGAAGCGGTCAGCTGGCGTCGCGGATCAGCACCAAAGCGTTCGAGCAGGGGCTCCTGATCGAGACCTCCGGCGCCGAAGGGCACGTGATGAAGTGCCTCAGCCCGCTGACGATTTCCGACGAGCAGCTGCTCGAGGGCCTGCACATTCTCGAAGGCAGCGTCAAGGCCACCTTGGACGAGGAGGCAGCGGAGCGCAAGGACATGGTAGGAGTCTCCAAGTGATTGTCCGCACGTTGCAGGCAGCCGAGAAGAGCGAGCGCCGGGTGGTCACCGAGAACTGGGAGAGCGTGCGGCTGCTGTTGAAATCGGATGGTATGGGCTTCTCCCTGCACGTGACGACCATCTATCCGGGGACGGTAACGCCGATGTGGTATCGCCATCACCTGGAGGCGGTCCTTTGCGTGGCGGGTGAAGGGGAGGTCGAGACGCTGGAGGGGGATCGCGTGTATCCAATCAAGCCCGGGACGCTGTACGCGCTCGACAAGCACGACAAGCACGTGCTGCGTGCGAGGACGCGCATGCGCATGATCTGTGTGTTCAATCCGGCGCTGCACGGGAAGGAGGTCCACGACAAATCAGGGGCCTACCCGCGCGAGGCAGAGGAGATCAAGGGTTGAGCCGCGGACGGTTCTACAGCTCCGTGCTACATCGCCCGGGATGTAGCGCGCGGCCTTTAGGCCGCGCGAACGC
>JBOGIN010000686.1:0-3258 GCA_050742275.1 Vicinamibacteraceae bacterium | reverse complement strand
TGTCACTCCCCTCGACCAGATGCAACGCGCCACCAACGCAGAACGCATCGTCGCCAATGCCACCCACAGCCTTGACGTCGGCAGCCTTATTCATCGCCAGGTGCCAGGTTGCCTCGCGCACCGCCAGATAGTGACTCTTCGCAGATACGGTTGGGCCGAGCTTCTTCGATTGGAAGACGTCGAGGGTGATTGCAGCACGCCGCCCTTCGCGATTGGCCGTCGCGTACTCACAAGTCATGGCCGGGTCATTGCCTGTGACCGAACGCATCGTCACCGGCCCGCCGAGCAACGTTGAAGCCTCCTCGGCTGTGAGCAGCACGCACGGATTGAAGTCGTCGTCCAACGTATGACGAGCGGTTCCGTTCGCTGATTGCTGATGGTCGTCAGGCGCGACGAGAGGCGGTGAGCGGTGCCCCGCATCGGCTACAAGGGCCACGGCGCCGAGCAGGGTTACCCAGACGATGCCGATCATGAGTGAACGATGAAGACCATGACTGCGGCCGCCGCGGCGAGCGTTGCAAGACCGACCACCGTGCAGATCCAGAACAGCGGACGAGCGCCATCGCCAGCCAGCAGCATCCGGTAGGGGTCGGCCGGGTCGTAGCGAATCGTGACCGATTGACCTGTCTCGGCGCGTCTGCGCAGGGTTCCGCGCTCGGACGGCGCCTCTACGTGACGACCGCTGGCGACCGTGAAGCGCACGACCGGATGATGAAGGGTCAACCCCTCACGTGTGCTCGAGGTCGTCTCACCCACAACCGTGCCGGTCGTGACCACACCCCGTCGGCGCAGCGACCAGACGCGGCCGATTCCGGCGCAACCAACGCCGAGGAACACACCGCCGAGCAGCAGCGGAATGCTCACCCACACGGCCGATTGCAGGGTGTCGCCTGGAACAGCCACCATCACACCGGCGAACGCCAGCGCGACGAACCCGATCAGGGTAAACATCCACAGGATCCCCGTGCCGTAGCCGGTGATCGCGACTTCCTCGGGGTTGTCCGGATCGTAGGAGAGGGAGACAACGCGGCCGGGAACGAACGAGCTGACATTGGAGCTCACCCTCGACCGGGTGCGGACCGTGCGCCCGTCGGCCGTGGTGAACTCCACGATGGGGCTCTGGACGAGCTCTGCATCCCCGGTGGAGATCGCCCAGGGGCGCCTGGTCTCTCTCCCCTTGCTTCGAGACCGGTTGGAGATCGTGACGCCGCCCCTGCCAGCGCCGAAGTGCTCGTCCTGCCCGACGATTACGGCGTAGGCTCGGACGCCCCGCCGGCGCAACGCTCGCTCGCGAAGGAGGAGACGGCCGCCACCCACGAGGCACACCAACCCCACGATGGCAAACGCGGCGACGCCCTGCCACGGCATGAGCATCCGCTAATCCTTCTTGTTCTTCAGCTCGGCGAGCGCTTCATGGAAGCCCTTCAGGTATTCCACGCGCCGCTGCTCGGCCAGTCGTGCCCACCGACCTTCGTCCACGCTCAACGGCCTTGGGGCGGCTCGGCGTTCCTTTCCACGATTGCGCTGCATCCCCGCTCGTACGGCACCCATGCCATGGAGATTGATCCAGCGCTGATCGTATTCGTGCGGTGTCTCTCGATCCCACTCCACGGCCTTCTGGACGACCGATTCGAGCTTGTCGAGATCCTGGAACGCATACTTGTTGATGGGCGGTCCGTATCGCTGGTTGAGCACATCGACGGCCTGGCGTGCCGAGACATCGGTGCACCGCATGGCGTCGAATCCTGCTCTGAGCTGACCAGCGTAGAACCAGAACATCGCTTCGTCTTCTTGACCCTCTTCGAACAACATGTTGGAGAGCGAATAGAAGACCGGTGGCGCGAACTGCTCTGGCGAGGCGCGAATCTCCGCGGCCTTTGCCTTGCGCGCCGACGCATCGCCTGTTTCGAGGATGCGGACGCTCTCATTGAGCAGGCGCACGTCGATGCTGGCGTACTCGCCGGTTGCCGGAATGGGGACTTGCCCGCCAGCAGGCGTGGCTGCCTCCTGCGCCGGCAGCGACGCTTGCGCCATCGCCACGGCGACACCCACCATCCAAGAGATGACCGAAGGCTTGGACCACATACTTGCTCCTCACGGCGCCACGGGAAGCAGCCGTTCACAGCCGCGCCAGCGCCTTCCTCGCGAGCTGCTCCCACTTCGATTGAGCGTCCTTGACCCGCATCAAGTTGTCGAACTGGAGGAGAACGTCGCCCTTGAGAACATAGCCGCCGAGAATGGGGTTGTAGATGGATTTGTCGCCGAGCGGCGCTTCCTTGGACTTCGCCACGTCCGTGGCGCCGCTCTTATCACCACCCAACAGCTTGCCGGCAAGCGCAGTGCTCTGCTGGTTGATGTCCCACGCCTCCTGCCCGCCGGTCCACTGGACCTTCAGGATGAACTCTTGGCTTTCCAGGCCCGCGCCGGCTGCCGGTGCGTAATAGCGGTCGCCATTCTCCGTCTCCTTCGAAACCACCGTGCTACCGAGGATCTGCGACGCCTCTTCTGCGGTGATGAGATCGCAAGCGCTGCGATCCTCGTCTCCGGCGGGAGCCGCCGCACCGTTGCTCGCAGGCGCCTCGGCTGCCGCCGACGTGTCTGTGTCGGCCGCGCCTCCACCACAGCCCGCACCGGCTAGACAGACACAGGCGAGCACTCCCAGCCTCTTGATCATTGACATGATTCCCTCCGTCAGCAACATGACGTGTTGCTTCTGACGTGACCACCATACGTCCGACGGAGCCATGAATCACCGCCTACATAGGTGGGATTCAGGATTCAGGAATCAGGATTCGGGATTCGGACTTGCCTCGCCGTAGCTCGCCGGAGGCGAGCGAAGGCGTGGGTGTTCCTACCTGTGTAGGTGGTGACACGCAATAGCGCCATATCTAGGCTGAGCATTCGTGGAAGCACAGAGGCGAAGCTTCTGTCATGCGTTCAAGTCCATATGGGGGTTACCGTGCTATTACACCAGTTCTCCGTTGCCGCGTCGCGTCGCTCGTCGACAGCGGTCGGCACCGTCGCACTCATCTCCATGCTGTCCGCGCCAGCAGCGTTTGCACAGCTTCAAGACGTGAAGGGCAGTCAGGATCCCGCCGGATTCAAGCGCTACGAAGAGTCCATCATCATCGGATACGAGGCTGGGAAGTTCAGCCACCTCGACCTCCTGCTGGGCCCGGTGAAGGACGGCGGCCCGCTCAAGCGAAACGTCCTTGCGGCAACCAAGAGTGAGCGCAGCGAGGGGCAACGGACCAGGGC
>JBOGIN010000685.1:0-3575 GCA_050742275.1 Vicinamibacteraceae bacterium | reverse complement strand
ACTTGGTGCTATACATGCGCGCGAGCAACACGCCGACTGCCACTGGCGCTCCGAGGGAGGCAGCGACGACGCGCCTGAAGCCATCTGTCCCGGCATTCGACAGGAATCCGAGATCGAAGTGTGACTGAAAAAAGTGCCGGGTCAGCTCATACCACTCGCGCGACATCATGTGTCCCTGATGACGCCGAGGATCTCTCGAGCGACGGCGGTGTAATCGCCTTGCTCCGTGACCCGCACGAAGACGTCCTCCAGTGATTCGGCGTTGCGAACACGAGCATCGAACCGATGCTCGGCGGCCAGGCGCCCGTGAGACAGAATGACGGCACGCGAGCAGACGCGCTCGACGATGTCGAACCTGTGCGAGCTGAAGAGGATCATCTTGCCTTCGCTGGCGAGCAGGTCGAGCAGGGCACGAAACAGGAATCCTGCGCTCACGTCGAGGCCGCCAAACGGCTCGTCGAGCACCAGCAGATCCGGGTCGTGCATGAGGGCCGCCGCGAGCATGACGCGCTGGCGCATGCCCTTGGAATAGCCCGAGATGGCGCTGTAGCGGCTGTCATGCAGGAGGAAGAGCTGCAGCAGGCGCGTAATCTTTACGTCGAGCTGCCGGCGAGGCATGCCGCGGAGCTGTCCAACGAGCGTCAGGTACTCGGGCGCGGTGAGGTGCGTGTAGAGATACGGTTCCTCCGGCACGTAGCCGATCCGGCGCTTGTACTCGAGCGGGTGCTCGGACAAACGACACCCGTCGAGCGAGACGGAGCCGCCGCCCGGCTCCAACAGCCCAACGATCATGTTGACGGTCGTGGTCTTACCGGATCCGTTCGGCCCGAGATAGCCTAGAATCTCGCCACGATGCACATCGAAGCTGACCGACTGCACGGCCAGATGGGCGCCGTACCGCTTTCTCAGCGAGCGCGCTTCGAGCATGTGTCACGTCGTAGTGAGATTTGACACCATGCACGCCCGGCGTGTTCCATTGCCCGCCCTGGCAGGGACGTGGGGTTGGCTCGTGATATTTATTCATAGACACGCAGCGGTTCCCGAGGGGGGTGACATGAGAAGAATCGAGCTGCCTCGTCTTGCGCTCGTCGCGGTCTTGAGCGCACTGGCGCTCGGCTGCGCAACGCAAGAGGAGCCTGACGAGACGACGGACGAGCGCGAAGAGGCGACGGAGGCCTTCAGCGTGCCGGTCGAGTATCACACGCTGGATAATGGCCTGAAGGTGGTGCTGTCGCCCGACGCGACCTCTCCTATCGTGACGGTGGCCGTCTATTACAACATCGGCTTCCGCATCGAGCCCAAGCAGCGCACCGGCTTTGCGCACCTGTTCGAGCACATGATGTTCCAGGGATCGAAGAGTCTCGGGAAGATGGAGTTCATTCAGCTCGTGCAGCAGAACGGCGGCATTCTCAACGGCTCCACGCGCTACGACTTCACCAACTACTTCGAGATCGTCCCCTCGCACAAGCTCGAGACCATGCTGTGGGCGGAGGCCGATCGGCTGCGCGGCCTTGCCATCACCGACGAGAACCTGAAGAACCAGCGCGACGTGGTGAAGAACGAGGTCCGTGTCAACGTGCTCAATCAGCCCTACGGCGGCTTTCCGTGGCTGGACGTGCCGCAGGTCGCGTTCACGAACTGGTACAACTCGCACAACTTCTACGGCGAGATGACGGACCTCGATGCCGCGACGCTGTCGGACGTCGAGCGCTTCTTCAAGTCGTACTACGCGCCGAACAACGCGGCATTGGTCGTTGTCGGCGACTTCGAGCCAAAGCAGGCGCTCACGTGGATCCGGAAGTACTTCGCGGATATTCCAAAGGCGGAGACGGCTCCCATGCCGGACATTTCGGAGTCGCCGCAGAAAGAAGAACGGCGCGGGTCACGCGTGGCGCCGAAGGCCAGCCGTCCGGCGCTTGCGTTTGCGTATCGCATGCCGGACCGGGGCTCTCCGGAATATTTCGCCATGGGCGTGCTCGACCAGATTCTCTTGCAGGGAGACGACAGCCTCCTGCATCAAGCGCTCGTGCAACGCAGGGGCTTCACCGACCAGGTGGAGGGCGGCATCAATTGGCCGCTGGGCCACACGTTCAATTACAACGGGCCGACCCTCTGGATGGCGTCGCTCTTCCACGACACTGGCGTGAAGGCGGGCGACATCGTGACTGAGGTCGATGGAGCGATAGAGACGCTCCAGAAGAAACCGGTCGACCAGCCGCGCCTGGACCGCGCCCTGGCCAAATGGCGCTCGAGCTTCTACGATGCCGTCGGCAGCGATCTCGGCTTCGGCCGAGCAGACCTGCTCGCCTGCTTCGCCCTGTTCGACGACGACCCCGCCCGGATCAATACGCTCGATCAGCGCTTGCGCGAGGTGACGCCGCAGCTCGTCCAGTCGACGGCAAAGCAGTATCTGGGCCGAGCCGATCGCACCATCTACACCGTCGAGCCCGGCGCCGCGCAGGGACAGGGAGGTGGGCAATGACGGCTCGACGCACCGTCGCTACGGCACTGGTCAGCCTGTTGGCCGTTGCCGCTGTTTCGACCCAGAAGCAAGCGCCTCCGTCCGGTGGAGAGCCGAAGGCGTTCAAGCTTCCCGCCAAGAAGAGTTTTCAATTGGACAACGGTCTTGGCGCCACGCTCGTGCCGTATGGGACACTGCCCAAGGTGACCGTTTCGGTCATCGTGCGCGCGGGCAACCTCAATGAGGGCGCCAAGGAAACCTGGCTCGCCGACTTGACTGCCGACCTGATGAAAGAAGGCACCGCCACGCGAGGAGCGGAGGCGCTCGCGTCCGACGTGGCGGCGATGGGCGGCGAGTTGGCGATCAGCACCGGACTGGACGAGACCACGGTGGCGAGCGACGCGTTGAGTGAGCACGCCGGCGACCTCGTCCGCCTGCTCGCCGACGTCGTCCGTCACCCCGCCCTTCCGGCATCCGAGCTGGGGCGCCTGCAAAAGGACATGGTGCGGAATCTGTCGATCGCCAGGAGCCAGGCGCAGCCGCTGGCGGAGGAGCGATTCATGGCGCTCCTCTATCCAAATCATCCGTATGGGCGCGTGTTCCCTACCGAGGAGATGATTGGCAGCTACGACATCGAGCGTCTCAAGGCGTTCTATCAGACGAACTTTGGCGCCCAACGCACGCACGTGTACGTTGCCGGGATGTTCGATGAAGCCGTGGTCGAACAGGCGGTTCGCGAGGCTTTCGGCGATTGGGGAAGGGGCCGGGAGCCGTTGATCGAGCCGCCCAAGCCAGAGACCAAGCGCGTCGTGCACCTGATCGACCGGCCTGGCGCTCCGCAGTCTACGCTGCGAATCGGCTTACCCGTTGTCGATCCGTCGCACGACGACTACATAGCGCTTCAGGTGACCAACGCACTGCTGGGCGGGTCGTTTGGATCGCGCATTACATCCAACATTCGTGAGGACAAAGGCTACACGTATTCACCGTTCAGCACCGTTGGCGTGCGCTATCGCACGGCGCACTGGGTGGAGAGCGCGGACGTGACCACCGCCGACACCGGGGCCGCCATGCGCGAGATCTTCACGGAGATTGAGCGCCTGCAGAAGGAGCC
>JBOGIN010000684.1:0-5095 GCA_050742275.1 Vicinamibacteraceae bacterium | reverse complement strand
GCTCCCAGATCTCCTCTGCCGTCGTGTCGTAGTGCGCGCGCCAGTTCGCGGAATTGTTGTACTGATCGAGGTAGACGTAGCGATCCGGGTCCTCGGCATACAGCCGGCGGGCCTCGCGAATGGCGCCGTCCGACGACTGGAGCGGGTCGGTCAGGACGAGGTCGACACCGTACGCCGTGAGGATGCGCTTGCGCTCAGGGGTGACATTGGCGGGCACGCAGAGCCTCACGCGATAGCCCAGGATCGCACCGATCATCGCGTACGCGATGCCCGTGTTGCCGGACGTGGCGTCGAGAATCGTCCGGCCCGGCACGAGCGAGCCGTTCCGCTCGGCATGACGAATCATGGCGAGCGCCGCACGATCCTTCACGGAGCCGCCCGGGTTCCACCACTCGGCCTTGGCGAAGATCGCCACGCGGGGATTCGCGGGCCGCAGGCGAGGTAACGCGAGGAGCGGCGTATTACCGATGACGTCGAGCGGTGAGGAGCTAGTGGGCGCCGCTGGAAGCGCGGCGCTCACATCCTCTCTGCTGGCCAAGGTCGTATGCATGTCGGTCGTCCTGCCCCGGGACGCGCACGGCCCGCGTGAAAGCCGCCTCGTCAGTCGCCAGCCTTCCAACGCGCTCAGGCACGTAGGCCGTCGAAAAGCGTTATCCGATGAAGAATGAAGAACTTAGAGACGCCGCGGAAGGGTGCGGCCGGTAAGGACCGCGTTACCGCGGCAAGCGACACGCGCATCGACGACAGCGACACGCGAGGTGACGGGGGGAGACTGGCGCGAACGACCGGGCTGACGTCTTTCGCATAGGCACCACGGACACTCCGTATTCTACCCGGACTTGGCTGGTTCCGCCAAACCGAGGCCGCTCTGGAGTGTCTCCTCGGGCGTTTGACAGCTCACCACCGCCGCGCCTCGCGTCCGCTGCTCGTCGTCGCGCGAGACGATGGTGGTTCCGTATCTGCGAGCGACCGCCACGTACATGGCGTCGGTCGCTCGCAGTCGATGGGTCGCCGCCAGCTCGGCCGCCTGTTTTGCAAGGACCGGCGTCAGCGGCACGACCGTTAGATGGGGGAGCGCGGCGGTCGCGTTCGCGAGCTCTAGGGCGCCCGCGCCGTCATCGCTTGCGCGCGCTACCGCCGCGGCGATCTCGGGAAGGAGGAGCATCGGCACGATGACCGGGTCTCCGCGGTCCTCGATTTCGGAGAGCAGAAGGAGGCTTTCCGTGTGGCCCTCCTCATACGGATTGAACGCGTTCACGAAGACGCTTGCATCAACCGTGTACCGAGGATTCTTGGAGTGGCTCGCCCGCCGGGGCGCACGGCGAACGGGTTTGGCGCCGGCCATTGCGAATCCTAGCGTCGCATCGACGAGAGGAGCTCAACCCCGCTCAGGCCCGGGCGGAAACGGCGCTCGAGGCTGCGGCCAGCGCGCAGGAATGCGTTCCATGCCGCCGTGGCGTCTGAATCGCCTGCGGCCCGTGCGGCATCCTCCGCTGAGCGGATGGGCAGAATGACACCAACAGCGCGGCCCCTGTGCGTCACGACGTAGGACGCCTGCGCCTCGCGCACTTGGCGGACGATGTGAGCGGCGTGCGTCTTCAGCTCGCGAACGCCAACCGTCTTCGCGGATCCTTTCGGACGCGCCGCCCGATTGATGTAGTCACTCATGTGGTCACATTATCACCGGTACGGCGGGGGCAACAGGCATTCTTTCTCATCAGATTACGGCAGCGTCTTGATCTGCACGTGACGGTATTCGACAGGATCGTTGTGGCCGGCGAAGCCGAAGTACCCGGACTTGCGGTTCTTCCCAGGGTGCGGCCTGCCACCCGCGAACTCGGTCACCGTCGCCAGATCGGCGTCGAGGATGCGCGTGCCGTTGAGCTCGACTTGAATGCGCGAGCCTTGCACGGTCACCTGCTGGAAGTTCCAGGTGCCGACCGAACGCTGATAGCCACGACGGGCGGCAACCATACCGTAGGCGGAGCCATGGAACTGGCGCGGGTCGAGGTCGGCGTACTTCTCTGCGCCGTTATCGAGCACCTGCAGCTCGGACATGCCATCGTAGGCCGCATCGCCCTTGCCGGGGTATCGAATGGCGAGGCCGTTGTTGGCGGCCGGCGGCAGCTTGAGCTGGAGCCGCACGACGAAGTCGGCGTACTCGCGCTTCGTGTGAATCGTTCCTCCTTCGCCCGGCTTGCAGCGGATCGTGCCCTCGCGCGTGATTTCGTAGCTCTCGAGCGGGCCGGTCCATCCCGCCCACGTCTTGCCATCGAAGATCGATTCGAACGAGTCAGCGTTGCGCTCGGCAAGATATTGGTTGGCTTCGTCGGCGGGAATCGTGCGAACGAAGATGTTTCGCCAGCGGATCTCGCCGCCATGGGTTTGAAGTTGAATCGGCCCCGTGGGCGGAAGCGGCGCCTTTCGATCCCAGTAGTTCTCCATGCGCGCGTGATCCACCACGAGCCGGTCGTTCAACCACACGGTCGTGATCTCGCCAACCTGGATGATGCGGAGGGTGTTCCACTCGCCGAACGGCTTGTCGGCACGGACGAGTGGATCCTTCCCCGCGGCGCCCGGGCTGTTGTTCCACAAGCCGCCAGACCCCTTGTCGGCGCCGAGGTCCGACCTGCCGCCCTCTTGCGTGTAGTCCCAGATCTGAACTTGAGGATTTCCCCGTAGGTAAATCCCGCTGTCGGCCTTGGGGACGGTCTTGTATTCGATCCGCAGCTCGACGTCGCCGTACTCCTCGTCCGTCGTGGCGTACGGACCCTCGCCGTCGTTCACCAGCTCGCCGTTCGCGACGCGCCAGTGCCGTTCGAGCTCGGCGCGTTGTGACTCGAGATACGCCGTCTGTTCGTCAGGCGACATCGCGCGCAGCTTCCGCGGATCCAGGTGCGGCATGCCGTGCCAGCCCGTCAGGTCCTTCCCGTTGAACAGTGCGGTGAAACCTGGCGGCGGTTGCGGCTGCCCGAGAGCCGCAGGTACGGCGCAGCCCAGCAGGATCACTATCGAAACGAGAGGGCTGCTGACGAGACATCGAGCACGAGCCGGCATCTGACGCACGAGTACCTCCGATGAAAATGAGCCGGGTCCCCGTTTCCGGACCCGGTTCAATTTTTGACGGCGCGGCCGATCTCGTCCAGCGCCTCTGGGTTGGCCATCGCCTCCAAATTCGGCACGGCGTGGCCATTGATCGAGCGTGCGACAGCGATCTCCATCGTCTTACCGCTGCGCGTCCGCGGGAGCTGGCTCACCTGAAAGATCCGCTTGGGCGCGTGACGCGGGCTGGCCTTCGTTCGAATGGCAGCGCGAATCCGTTCCGTCAATTGCGCGTCTAGTGTCACGCCGGGCTGCAAGACAACGAAGAGCCACACGACCTCATCGTCGTCGTCCTTCTTCCCGGCGGCCAGCGCCTCTACGACCTGCGGGATGCCTTCGAGCGGGCGATAGATCTCCGCCGTGCCGATCCTCACTCCGCCTGGGTTCAACGTCGCGTCGCTGCGGCCATACACGACGATGCCGTTCTCGCGTGTGATCTCGATCAGATCGCCATGTCGCCAGACACCGGGGAACTGCTCGAAGTAGGCGGCCTTGTAGCGCGCGAAGCCCGGATCGTTCCAGAACATCAACGGCATGGATGGCGACGGCTGCCGGCAGACGAGCTCTCCCGCCTGCCCCACGAGCGGTCGGCCGGCCTCGTCGTAGCAGGCAAGATCAATCGCCAGACCAGGTCCCTGAATCTGACCGGCGTAAACGGGCTCGATGGGGACGCCCAACATGAAGCAGCCGACAATGTCGGTGCCGCCGGAGACGCTGGCGAGATGGACGTCTCGCTTGACTGCCTCGTAGACCCATTCGAAGCCCGAGGCGGAGAGCGGCGAGCCGGTGGACAAGACGGTGCGCACGCTGTCGAGCCGTGCGATCTCGCCTGGACGCAGCCCCGCGGCCTTGCAGGTGTGGATGAACCGGGCGCTTGTGCCGAAGTGCGTGATGCCTATCCGATCGGCCAGCTTCCAGAGCGGCTCCAGGGACGGATACGACGGCGATCCTTCGAACAGCACGATCGTCGCGCCCTGCGCGAGGGCCGACACGAGCCAGTTCCACATCATCCAGCCGCACGTCGTGAAATAGAAGAGCACGTCGCCTGGCTTGACGTCGCTATGGAGGCGGAGCTCCTTGTCGTGGGTGAGCAGCACACCGCCCGTGCGGTGGACGATGGCCTTGGGGAGGCCCGTGGTGCCGGAGGAGTACAGCACGTACAGCGGATGGTCGAACGGAAGCGGCTCGAAGGTTGGCGCACCCGCATCTGGCGCGAGCCACGCTTCCCAGGCGCGCCAGCCGGCGCGCGGCCGTTCGTCTGGTCGTGGCAGGAGCACGACACCCCCAGGCGGGGAGATGCGCCCGGCGAGCTCTTGCACCACCGGCAAGGTCTCGTGACGCTTCCCGCCGTACATGTACCCGTCGGAGGCGACAATCAGCGTTGGCTCGATCTGATGGAATCGTGCGAACGCGGCGTCGATCCCGAAGTCTGGAGAGGACGCGCTGAAGACGGCACCGATTGAGGCGCACGCCAACAGGAGGATGACGGCTTCGGGAACGTTCGAGATGTAGGCGGCGACGCGGTCGCCGCGACCGATGCCCTCTCGACGGAGCGCGGCTGCTGCGCGTGCCACCTCGCGCCGCACGTCGGCCCATGAGAGCTGCCGCGCGTGGCCGGTCTCGTCCGTCGCCACGATCGCTACGGACGAGGCGGGCGGCTGGCTTGCCGGCTCCAGGAGCGCCTGTGCGTAGTTGAGCGTGGCCCCCTCGAACCATCGCGTGTGCGGCATGGGGTCGCCGCTCGTGATCCGTTGCGGGGATGTTGCGAAGCGGATCGCCGTGAACGCCGCGTACTCGCGCCAGAAGCGCGCGATATCCTCGATGGACCAGGCGTGGAGCGCCGCATAGCTCGGGAGCGATCGGCCGTGGCGCCGCTCGACGAACCGGCGGAAGCGCGTCATCTCCGCCTGCGCGATCCGCTCGGGCGACGGCGTCCAGAGTGGTGCCGGCATGTTATCGTTCTGAGGTAATTGTACTCGTGCGGTTCCGTCGG
>JBOGIN010000683.1:0-8292 GCA_050742275.1 Vicinamibacteraceae bacterium | reverse complement strand
CACAAAACACGACGGCATGCGTCGGCGGGTGCATGTACAGGCCGACGATGTCCCGCACTTTTTCGATCAGCAGCGGGTCGGTCGACAGCTTGAACGTCTCGGTGCGATGCGGCTGCAGGCCGAACGCCCGCCAGATCTGCTGGACCGTCGTGCGGCCGAGGCCACTCGCCTTCGCCATGCCGCGACTACTCCAATGCGTGGTGCCGCGCGGTGTCGCTTCCAGCGTCCGGACGATCACCTGCTCGACCTGCTCATCGCTGATCCGACGCGGCGCGCCCGGCCGCGGTTCGTCATACAACCCGTCGAGCCGCTCGCGAATAAACCGGCCGCGCCACTTGCAGACCGTGACCTGCGACATCCGCAGCCGCTTCGCGACGACCTTGTTGTCGACGCCTTCCGCGCGCGCGAGGATGATCCGCGCGCGCCGCGCCAGGTGCGGCGCCGTCCGCGATCGATGCGCCAACGAATCGAGTCGCACGCGTTCGTCGTCTGTCAGAATCAGCGCAACCTTTGGGCGTCCCAGTGCCATGCTCGTCTCCTTGTAAACGAGTACGACTGGGCCGCGCTATTTATTTCACATTCTTCGCGGTCAGGACACTAGTACTACTTTGTCAGATTCGTTGATCGATCTCATTCGCTAATGGCTTCGATCTCTTTTTTGCGCGTGTGCTTCCGCGGCCGTTTCGGTATCGTGGCTCACGGTGCTCGATCGGACGGCGACCGCGTGGCTGCGTCGGTTGCTGACATAGCTGGAGCAATTCGAAGACTGCTTCGGTCGCCAGAGTCAGCGTGGGGCGCTGCGTCGCTACGTGACGGGGCTGCTCAACGACAGTCGCCGCAAGTCGATGGAGGCGATGTGGGCGCGTCTGAGCGATCCCGGCACGTATCAAGCCTTTCAACACTTCATCACGCATGCGCCGTGGCAAGCCGATGTGTTGTGGAAGCGGCTGCGGGCGCGCGTCCCCGAGCGCCGTGGGGTGCTGATTCTCGACGGCACCAGTTTCCCCAAACAAGGGACGGCGTCGGTCGGCGTGACACGCCAGTACTGCGGCGCGCTGGGCAAGGTCGCGAACTGTCAGGTGGCGGTCACCGTCGCGCTGTGGACGGGCGCACGCGCGTGGATGTTGGGCGCACAGCTCTACCTGCCGGACACGTGGCTGACGGCGGCGCAGCGGCAGCGCGCGCGCATCCCCGAAACGGTGCAGTTTCAGCCGAAATGGCAGCTCGCATTGACCTTGTGGCGCCAAGTCCGCGCAGCTGGCTTCGACCTCACCGCGGTGGTGGGCGATGCCGAGTTTGGCGACAACGCCACGCTGCGCCGCACGTTCCATCGAGCCAAGCTGCCGTATGCCTTGGGGGTGTCGGATCTGAAGGTTTTCGTGGGGACGCCCGTGCTCACGGCGCCGCGCCCGGTGTTCGGCAAAGGCCGCCCGCGGACACGGCCGCACCTGCCACCCGGCACCCAGCCTGTCGAAGCGCGCGCGTGGGCCGCGACGCAGCCGGCCCGTGCCTGGCGGCTCGTCTCGTGGCGCAACGGCACCAATCCCCCCTGGCGCGCACGCTTCTGTGCGACCCGCGTCACGCCGGCGCACGACTGGCGGGAGCGTCGCTTGCCGCCCGAAGTCTGGTTGCTGTGCGAGCGCGATCTGGGGCCGGAACCCCGGACCAAGTACTACTTGGTGAATCTGCCCCCGACCGCCTCGCTGCGCGCGCTCGTGCGCCTCGCCCATCAGCGGTGGGCGATCGAGCAGCAGTATCAGGAGCTCAAAGACGAGATCGGGTTGGATCACTTCGAAGGCCGCACCCTGCCCGGCTGGCAACGCCATATCGTGCTGACCGCGATCGCATACAGCTTCCTGCAGAACGAACGTCGACGCCGTCGTCAGACGCATCTGACGCTCCCGCAGGTGCGCGCCGTGATCCAGGAGGTGCTGACCGCGCACTTCTTCATATCACAGCCCCACTACCTGAAATGGATGCTCAAGCTCAAGGAAGTCGAACTCAGAATCTGACAAAGTAGTACTAGCGTTCAACCAGGGTAACAACAGGGTAACCATTTGCACCGGAGAATGCCGGAGAACGCCCCGGAATGCCTCCGAACGACCGGCAGAAGATGTGAGGAAAATCGAAGGAAGTTGGTCGGGGCGAGAGGATTTGAACCTCCGACCCCTCGGTCCCGAACCGAGTGCTCTACCAGGCTGAGCCACGCCCCGACCGGGCGAACGGCCATTATACCTCAGCGTGGCTCCGCAGCGTCAGGCTCTCCACGAAGTCCAGCTCCGCGAGTGCCGCGTGGTTCGTCCAATCCACGTGAATGGGCGTGACGGAGATCCAGCCGTCGCGCACCGCTTCATAGTCGGACCGGGGATTCGGCACCCACTCGCAACAACCCTCTTCGATCCAGTAATACTTGCGCTCACGAGGATCGAGGCCCTCGCGGACCGCAGGCACGTACCGGCGCTGGCCCTGCGCCGTCACCTTGAAGCCGCGTGCCAGACGGCTGGGAACGTTGACGTTGAGCAACGTGCGTGGCGGCAAACCGCGCTCGAGCACCCGTGAGGCCAGGCGGCATGCGGCCGCCGCGGCCTGCGAAAAGTCGAACGCTTCCTCCGAGCGCTCGAGCGATATCGCAAGCGCCGGAATGCCAAGGAGCGCCGCTTCCAACGCACCAGCCACCGTGCCGGAGTACGTCACGTCATCGCCGATGTTGTAACCCTTGTTGATCCCCGAGACGACGAGATGCGGCCGCGCGCGAAGCACTTGTGCAAGGCCGATGTTCACACAGTCGGTCGGTGTGCCGTCCACGCAGTAGACACGCTCGGCGAGCTGCTCGATGCGCAGCGGCCTGTTGAGCGTCAGGCCATGGCCGATGCCACTGGCCTCCCCCAGAGGCGCCACGACCGTGACCTCGCCCAGGCCGTCCAACGTCGTTGCCAACGCCTCGATTCCATCTGCCCGGACCCCGTCATCATTCGTCACAACGATTCGAATCATCGCCTTTCGAGTATATCGACTTCGTATACGATGCGAGATGTGTCGAAGCCGTTCGATGCCGTATTGCTCATCGCGTTTGGCGGCCCACAGAAACCGGCTGATATCCGCCCCTTTCTTCAGAACGTGGTCCGCGGCCGCCGGATCCCCGCCGCGCGTCTGGAGGAGGTCGCCCGTCATTACGAGCAGCTGGGCGGCGCGTCGCCAATCACCGAGCTGACGATCCGCCAAGCCGTGGGGCTGGGCGCGAGGCTAGCCGCCCGCGGCTTGCCGCTGTCGGTGTACGTCGGGATGCGGAACTGGCACCCGTTGCTCGTCGAGACGCTCGACGCCATGGCGCGCGCCGGCGTCCGCCGCGCCATCGGAGTGCTCGCCGCAGCGCACCGCTCGTACTCGAGCTGTGGCCAGTATCGTCACAACGTCCTGCAAGCGCAGGAAGCGCTCGCGGCGTCGCACCGCGAGGCGCCACGAGTGCTCTACACGAGCGATTGGTACACGCACCCCGGGTTCGTGCACGCCGCAGCCGAGAGCGTGCGTGCCGCGCACGCAACGCTGCCGGACGCGCGCGCCGAGCAGACGCGCGTTGTGTTCACGGCGCACAGCATCCCATCCGGCATGGCGCATGCGGAGACCTACGCGCGCCAATTCGAGGAATCGGCGCGCTTGGTGGCCGCGGAGCTGGGGCTCACGCGCCACCGCTGGAGCATCGCGTATCAGAGCCGAAGCGGTCGTCTCAGCGACCCCTGGCTGGAGCCGGATGTCAATGATCATCTTCGGAACCTTCGGCACGAAGGTGCTCGGAGCGTCGTCGTGAGCCCGCTCGGGTTTGTCTGTGATCACATCGAGGTGCTGTACGACTTGGATCACGAAGCACGGGCGACCTGCGAGGAGCTGGGCATCACCATGGCGCGTGCCGCCGCCGTGAACGATCATCCGGCCTTCATCGACGCCCTGACCGACGCCGTGTGCGCCACGTATGAGTGCTACCGTCGGGGGATTCCGCTCACGCTCGTCGACGAGCACCATCCCACGGCCCAGGAGCTCGCGCCGCCGCAAACAGGGGTCACGGATCAGGCGTCAGGGGTCGGCAGGGATCAGGGATCAGCGTGGTAGTGTTTGCCACGGTGGCCAACGGCGTAGGACGGCAAGCCTCCCTCGTTGGACACGCCCGGAAGGTGCTGCCCCCCTGACGCCTGATCCCTGACCCCCTGACCCCCTGACGCCTATCCCCGCGGGCGCATGTTCGCCGCAAGCACTTTCTTCCGGATCCGGATGCTCGCGGGCGTGACCTCCACCAGCTCTTCGTCGTTGATGAACTCGATCGCCTGCTCCAGCCCCATCCGGCGCGGCGGGATGAGACGAATGCCTTCCTCCGCGGTCGACGCGCGCATGTTGGTGAGCTTCTTTTCCTTCGTGATGTTGACGTCCATGTCGCTGGGGCGTGCGTTCTCGCCGACGACCATCCCCTCATAGACCTTCGTGCCCGGCTCGACGAACATCTCGCCGCGCTCCTGGAGGTTCGCGATGGCGTAGCCGGTGCACGCCCCGCTGCGGTCTGCGACGAGCACGCCGGTCGGCCGTGCCGGGATGGCGCCATGCCACGGCTCCCAACCCGCAAAGAGATGATGCATCATGCCCGCCCCGCGCGTATCCGTCAGAAACTGCGACCGAAAGCCGATGAGCCCGCGCGCCGGAATGCGAAACTCGAGCCGGACGCGTCCGCTGCCATGGTTGATCATCCGCGTCATGATGCCCTTCCGGCTCCCGAGCTGCGCAATGACCACCCCTTGATGCTCCTCGGGCACATCCGTGATCAGCTCTTCGATCGGCTCGAGCACCACCTCTGTGCCTTGCCGCGTGACAATCTCGGGCCGCGACACCTGCAGCTCGTACCCTTCCCGCCGCATCATCTCGATCAGAATGGAGAGCTGGAGCTCGCCGCGCCCAATCACCTTGAACTGCTCGGGCGAGCCGGTCTCCTCGACGCGAATCGAGACGTTCCCGACCAGCTCGCGCTGTAGGCGCGCCTGCAACTGTCGCGACGTCACGAACTGCCCGTCCCTGCCCGCAAACGGCGAGGTATTGACGCCGAAGATCATCGAGACCGTGGGCTCATCGATGGCGATTGGCGTAATCGCCTCCGGCGCCT
The DNA here is from genome assembly GCA_050742275.1 of Vicinamibacteraceae bacterium. Lineage (GTDB taxonomy): Bacteria > Acidobacteriota > Vicinamibacteria > Vicinamibacterales > Vicinamibacteraceae > WHTT01. Next base: position 3,152 of record JBOGIN010000683.1, on the reverse strand, counting down.
CGGCGTCAGACACGGTCTCGCCAATCGTGATGTCCTCGATGCCCGCCAGACAGACAATGTCGCCGGCGGCTGCCTCGTCGACGTCGACCCGCTTGAGCCCGTCGAACGCGAGGAGCTTCGTGACTTTCGTGCGCTCGATCGCGCCATCCAGCTTGCACACCGCCACGTTGTCGGCAATCCGAACACGCCCGTGGAAGATGCGGCCGATGGCAATGCGTCCGAGATACTCGCTGGCGTCGAGATTGGCGACCAGCATCTGCAGCTTGCCATTCGCGTTGCCCCGCGGGGGCGGGATGTGCTGCACGATGGCGTCGAAGAGCGGCCGGAGGTCGGTGCCGAGCACGCCCGCATCCAGACTGGCCAGACCCGCCCGCGCGTTGGTGTAGATCACCGGGAACTCGAGCTGCGCTTCCGCGGCGTCGAGATCGATGAAGAGATCGTAGATCTCGTTCAAGACCGCCTGAGGGCGCGCGTCGGCGCGGTCGATCTTGTTGATCACGACAATCGGCGTCAGCTGGCGATCCAACGCCTTTCGAAGCACGAACCGCGTCTGCGGCAGCGGCCCCTCCGACGCGTCTACCAACAGCAGGACGCCGTCCACCATCGACAGCGTGCGCTCGACCTCACCACCGAAGTCGGCGTGCCCGGGCGTATCCACGACGTTGATGATGAGCTCGCCGTAGCGGACAGCTGTGTTCTTGGCGAGGATCGTGATACCTCGCTCCCGCTCCAGATCGGTGTTGTCCAGCGCGCGCTCGAGAACACGCTCGTTGCTCCGGAAGACACCGCTCTGATGCAGGAGGGCGTCGACGAGCGTCGTCTTGCCGTGATCCACGTGGGCGACAATCGCCACGTTGCGGCGCAGAGCGTTCGCGACACCGCCGACACGATCCTGTGTGGATTCTTCAACGTCGGGCATCTCATCAGTATACCGCGACACTTAGAGGAAGGAGATCGTGGTCGCGTACATACCACGGGCCCGCACACCGACAGGCATACGGGCCCATATAGAGGTCGAAACCGACACCGTGGCCGACAGGCCGGATGCTAGGCGGTGGTTGGCTTCGCGCAATGCTTGTCGAACGCGGCGGTCAGCTCGGCGGCAATCGCTTCGGCACTGCGGTTCTCGATCTGATGGCGCTCCATCATGTAGACCAGTTTGCCATCGTGCAGCATGGCGATCGATGGCGAGGACGGTGGATAACCGGCGAAGTGCTGTCTCGCACGCTCTGTGGCGTCGATGTCCGCGCCGGCAAAGACCGTGGCGACGCGCTCCGGTTTGATGGCGTGCTGCAGCGCCAATGCCACACCGGGGCGAGCCTTCCCTGCGGCACAGCCACAAACCGAGTTCACCACCACCATCAGCGTGCCCGGTGTGCCTTTGACGGCTTCGTCGACAGTCTCCGCCGTGCGCAGCTCCTCGACACCGAGTCGCGTGAGCTCTTCTCGCATCGGCGCGATGAGGAATTCCGGGTATGCCACTCGATTGACTCCTTTCGTTCAATGAAAAGACGGACAGAGGCCCTGATGTACAGCTTACCACAACTAGCGCTCGGCCTCGTGATCCTGGAGCAGCTCGGCAGCATCGTCGCTGCTCGAGTTCCCCTCCGGTTGTGGCCCCTGACTTCGCGCGTACAAGTACGAGACCGCAAAGATGAGCACGATCAGCCCAAACGTGATCCATTTGGGGATCTCGAACGGAATGACGTGCAGCTGATGCAAGTACTCGATCAGGAGCTTGAGGCCTACCCACGCCACGGTGATAAAGGCGCCATCCACCAACGCCGGGTACCGCTGGACAATCGCGAGGAGCTGGCCGACGACGAGCCGCATCGCAATGATGCCGAGCAACCCGCCGGTGATGACCACCCACTCCTTGTTCGACATCGCGACCGCCACGAGAATGGAGTCGATGGCGAAGACGAAATCCGTGAGTTCTACCTTCACGACCGTCGTCCAGAACACCGAGAGCCCGATCCAACGCGTCGGTATTCGTGGCTTCCGACGATCCTTGACGTCGCCGCTGTGGAAGAAATGTCGGTACGGGAGCCAGAGCAGATATGCGGCGCCCACCAGCTTGACCCACGCCAGCCCCATCATGTGAACGGCGAGCACGGTGGCCGTAATCCGAAACACGAACGCCCCCGCAATGCCATAGCGCAGGGCTTTGCGTTGCTCCGGTCCCGGCAGCCCCAGGACGAGCACCGCCAACACCAACGCGTTGTCCGCGCTCAATAGGCCCTCGAGCAGGATGAGCAGGCCAATCGTGAAGAAATCGCTCAACTGAACGTCCAACCAGCCCTCCTAGGCGGTACGTGTGCATTCTCCCAATCTCGCTGTCCGCGTGCCATCCTACGCAGCTCATGCCACGACCGAGACGCTCCAGTATCGCTGAAATGGTGGACCCGGACCACCGCCGAGAACGACAGCCTCTGATGATGTTAGTCGACACGCAACAAACTATTGACACGTCTCATATCAATACCTACACTTGATCGCGCGCATGGATCGCTTTGGGAAGACCACGGTATGGATGACCCGGATCTGTTCTTGATCAGCATGGCGGCGCGGCTGCTGGGCCTGCACCCGCAGACCTTGCGCAAGTACGAGCGGCTCGGTTTCGTGAGGCCGACGCGTGCGCTGGGCAGCATGCGGGTGTACTCCCGAGGCGAGCTCGATCGGCTGCGTCTCGTCAAGCAGCTCGTCGACGAGGCGGGGATCAACCTCGCAGGCGTCCAGCGCCTGCTGTCGATTGCGGACGTGGTCGAGCGTATTCGCCCGCTCGCCCGAGGAGAAGCGCTCACGCGCGCCGAGGCCCGACGGTTGGCGCAGGAGGTCGAGCGGCTGCGCGATATTCTTGCGGGGGTGAGGGGGTGACAGGCCGTCAAGGTGAACCAACTCAGTCCTTCACATTGTCACCTTGTCACCTCGTCACCTCGTCGCTCTACCCCGCTGCTGGTCGATAGGCTATGGAGTTCAAAGACTATTACGCCGTGCTGGGCGTGCCGACGGGCGCCTCCGACAAGGAGATCAAGGCGGCGTATCGGAAGTTGGCCCGAAAGCATCACCCGGACGTCAATCCGGGCGACAACGCCGCAGAGGTGCGCTTCAAGGAGGTCAACGAGGCCTACGAAGTGCTCGGCGACCCCAAG
>JBOGIN010000682.1:0-5171 GCA_050742275.1 Vicinamibacteraceae bacterium | reverse complement strand
CCCCTAGATCCCTAGATCCCTAGATCCCTAGATCCCTAATACCCCGGAAAAACGACGTGAGCCCAAGATGTTACGAATCCCCTTACTGAGACACGGCGCCCCGTACAGAAGCTTGGACGAGGCAGTCGTGCCGCACCATCGCACGGGCCAGCCGTTCGTGGCCGTCAGCCAGGCGAACGTCGGCGTCATCAGGCGCGACCTCCTGCCGGCGCGGCAAGCGGCTGCCCGGCAGCAGCTCGCGGCGCTCTCCGTCGAGCGCCTTCTGGCGATCTGCCGGGAGGCCGCCGATCGGTTCCTCCAGGGAACGCTGTCGGTTGGCGACGACAGGCAAACGGCGCAGGACTACGTCGAGCAGGTCTCGGCAACGACCGGGCTGCCCTATACGCTGGCCGAGCGGAACATGGGCCGCGTTGCGGGCGTCCTCACCGAGATGCCGCGCGTCATCGATGGTCTGACACGCGGGCTCGATCGGCGCGTGCTCGATGCTGGTGTTGGTGAAACCGCGGGCGCGGTCTTGAGCTACGTCGCCCGCACGCAGGCATTGGGGGTCGTCCTGCCGAACAACTCACCAGGCGTGCACGGATTGTGGATCCCCGCCGTGCCGCTGAAGGTGCCATTGGTCTTGAGGCCGGGCAGCGCGGAGGTGTGGACGCCGCTTCGTCTGGCGCGGGCGTTCATGGCCTCGGGCTGCCCGCCGGACGCGTTCAGCTACTACCCGTCGGACCACGCTGGCGCCGGCGAGATCGTTCGCCAGTGCGGCCGGTCGATGTTCTTCGGCGATGCCTCGTCTGTGGGCATCTTCAGCGGCGACCCCCGCGTGGAGCTGCATGGTCCCGGGTACTCGAAGATTCTCATTGGACCCGATCAGATCGATCGCTGGCGCGACCACCTCGATCTCATCGTGGCCTCCGTTGCCGATAACGGCGGCCGTTCCTGCGTGAACGCCTCGGGCGTCTGGGTTCCGGCGCGTGGCCGCGAGATCGCGGAGGCGCTTGCCTCACGCGTGGCGGCGATCGAGCCGCGTCCTGCGGAGGATCCGGAGGCGCGGATTGCGCCGTTTGCGGACCCTCGCGTCGCCAAATGGATCGACGATCAGATCGAAGCGGGGTTGCGCGAGCCGGGCGCCGTCGACGTGACCGCCGGTCTTCGCCGGTCGCCACGACTGGTCGAGCAGCATGGATGCACGTACCTGTTGCCGACCATCGTCTACTGCGACAGCCCCGCGCACCCGCTGGCCAATCGGGAGTTTTTGTTTCCGTTCGCGAGCGTCGTGGAGCTCTCGGCGGCGGAGGTGGCTTCTCTTCCGGAGGCGATGGGACCCACGCTCGTGCTCTCGGCGTTGACGTCGGCCCAAGACCTCACGTCTTTGACGTCGGCCCAAGACCTCACGTCTTTGACGTCAGCCCAAGACCTCACATCGCGTCTTATAGCATCGCCGCTCGTCGATCGCTTGAACGTTGGCGCCATCCCCACCAACCAGATCGCGTGGGACCAGCCGCACGAGGGCAATCTCTTCGAGCACGTGTACGCGCGGCGCGCGTTTCAGCAGGCTGCGTCCACGATAGGGAGTGCTGCCTGACGTGCAGATTCTCGCAATCACCGCGGGCGCCGGTGCGATGTATTGCGGGAGCTGCCTGCGCGACAACGCCCTGGCGGCCGAGCTCCTCGCGCGCGGCCACGACGTGGTGCTCCTGCCCGTCTATACGCCCACGCGGACCGATGAGCCGAACGTCAGCCGCCAGGAGGTGCTGCTCGGCGGCATCAGCGTTTACCTCGAAGAGAAGATTCCGCTGTTTCGATATACGCCGAAGCTGCTGGACCGGCTGTGGGACGCGCCCCGTGTGATCCGCGCCGTGACGCGGAGAGCGGTGAGCACCGACCCGGCGACGCTGGGAGAGATGACCGTCTCGATGCTCCGCGGCGAGCATGGGCCCCACCGAAAAGAGATTGTGAAGCTCCTCGATTGGCTGCGCGATCAGCCGGCGCCAGACTTGACGACCTTGCCGAACTCGCTGCTGATTGCCCTGGCGGAGCCGATTGCGCGCGCGACGAGGCGCCCAGTCGGCGTCACGCTGCAAGGCGAGGATCTCTTCCTCGACGGGTTGCGCGAGCCGTATCGTGCCCAGGCGCTCGATCTGATCAGGCGGCAGGTCGACTTCGTCCACGCGTTCTTCGCCGTCAGCGAGCGCTACGCGCCGCGCATGTCAGCGCGTCTCGCCATCCCGCCGGAGAAGATGCACGTCATTCCGCTCGGTATCAACGCGGACGACTTTCAGCGGGGCCCCCAGGCCGCCAGCCGGCCTGGGGTGGAGCGGAGGGTGGAGCGGAGCAGCGCGCGTCGTGAAGACGTCGTTCGCATCGGGTTCCTGGCGCGCATCGCACCGGAGAAGGGCTTGCACGTGCTGTGCGAGGCGTATCAGCGGTTGCGCGCGCGCTCGGACGGCCTGCCGGCGATGCGTCTCGAAGCGGCCGGCTATTTGGCGCCGGAGCAGCGCGGCTATCTGGCGGACATCGAGCGTCGGATGCGCGAAGCCGGACTCTCCACGGAGTTTCGCTACGTCGGCGAGCTGGATCGCCCGGGAAAGGTCGAGTTCCTGAGGGACCTCGATGTGTTTTCCATGCCCGCGACCTACGACGAGCCGAAGGCATTGTCCGTGCTCGAAGCCATGGCGAGCGGTGTGCCCGTCGTGCTGCCGCGCCGCGGGGCGCTGCCGGAGATCATCGAGAAGACCGACGGCGGGCTCTTGGTCGACCCGGACGACGTCGACGCGCTTGCCGAGGGACTTCACGCCGTGCTCGCCGATCCTGCTCTTGCCGAGCGTCTGGGCACGGCAGGTTATGCGGGCGTGCGCGAGCACTACACCACGTCGCGGATGGCGGATCGCGCGCTGGAGGCGTACGGCGCGGTCATCGCCCGCGACGAGTCCAAATCGCCCATCCCTCGTGGTAGGGCGGCCCGTTAGGGGCGCCGTGATCGGCGGGCTTCGTGCCGGCTTCCGCGCGGCCTGAAGGCCGCGCGCTACGGATGAGGAAATTGGGAGGCCGCGCGCTGCGGATGAGGAAGCGCCGCGACGTGAAGTATGCCCGGACTACAGGCGACCGACATCAGCAAGAGCTATCCCACGCCGCGCGGTGACCTCCAGGTGCTCTCAGCGGTGTCGTTGACGCTCGCGCCCGGCGAGGCCGCCGCAATCATGGGGCCGTCGGGCAGCGGCAAGAGCACGCTGCTATACATCCTCGGCGCCCTCGAGTCGCCCTCCTCAGGGCAGGTGACGCTCGACGGGGAGGACCCGCACGCGCTTCCAGAGCCGGCTCTGGCGCGGTTCCGCAACCGGAAGATTGGGTTCGTGTTCCAGGATCACTTGTTGCTTCCGCATTGCTCGGCGCTGGAGAACGTCCTGGCGCCGACGCTCGTCGACCGCGATCGTGATCCAAGGGCTGACCGGGAGCGCGCGCTGTCACTGCTCGAGCAGGTTGGCTTGATCGAACGGATCGAGCACCGGCCCGCCGAGCTGTCTGGTGGCGAGCGACAGCGCGCCGCCCTCGCTCGTGCGCTCATTTGCCGCCCGCGGCTCCTGTTGTGCGACGAGCCGACAGGGAACTTGGATCGTGCGGTAGCAGAGACGGTGGTCTCGCTGCTCCTGGAGCTGCACGAGCGTGAGCAAGCCATCCTCCTGGTCGTGACCCACAGCACGGCCCTTGCAGAGCGCGTTCCTCTCCGGTTCGACCTCGTCGAGCGGCGTCTGGTGCGCGGCGAGCGCGGGTGATGCGATGACGTTCAGCACGCTCGCACGGCGCGCCCTCTTCTACTACTGGCAGACGAACACGGCGGTCGTGCTCGGGATGGCCTGCGCGGTCGCGGTGCTGTCTGGCGCGCTGCTGGTCGGCGCGTCCGTGCGGGAGAGTCTGCGCGAGCTCTCCGTGGGACGGCTCGGCCACACCGATCTCCTGGTCACCTCGGACCGCTTCTTTCGGGAGCAGTTGGCGGCTGACATCGACCGCCGGGGGGCGGTCGCGGCGCCGCTGGTGATGGTCGACGGGCTGGTGAGCGACGAGCAGAGCGAGCAGCGTGCCTCTCGCGTGCAGGTCTTTGGCGTTGACGAGCGGTTCTGGCGCTTTCACGGCGCAACGCCGCCGCCCCTCGACGGCGCCGATGCGTGGGTGAGCCCGGGCCTCGCGCGCGAGCTGGGCATGGCACGCGACGATCCGCTCCTCATCCGGACGCGGATGCCATCCGACATTCCTGGAGAGTTCCTGCACGGCCGCCGAGACGAGGTCGGCCGCGCGATGAGGATGCGCGCGGCGGGCGTGCTGGAGCGCGCACAGCTTGGCGAGTTCAGCCTGAAACCGCAGCAGGATGATGTTCGAGCCGTGTTCCTTCCGCTCGAGCGTCTGCAGCGGGACCTCGAGCAGCCGGGGCGTGTGAATGCAATCCTCATCGATTGTCCCGAGCGGGGCGAGAGCACGGCTGACTGCGCGCGTCCGGTGCGCCAATCAGCGAGCCTGGAGGATCTTGGCCTCATCGTCCGCCGCGTTGCGGGCGAGGCGTCGCTCTCGCTGGAGAGCACGTCCGGCCTTCTCGCCGACGCGGTTGCCCGGACGGCAACCGAGGTCGCTTCCGCGAGCGGTTACCATGCGTCACCGCTGTTGACGTATGTGGCCAACGCCATTCGCCACGGCGACCGCGAGGTGCCGTATTCTCTCGTGACCGCGCTCGACGTCAGGGACGTTCTTCGGAGCGCTGAAGAGGGCGCCGAGGGCCGGCCGAGAAGACTGCCCCTGCTGTCGACCGCGCCCGCCGCGGGCTCCGCTCCAGACATCATCGTCAACGACTGGGCCGCGCGGGCGCTGGGCGTCAGGGGAGGTGAGCGCGTCACGCTCGAGTACTACGTGTGGGAGGGCTCGGGGCGGCTCGATACGCGCGCCGTAGACTTCCATGTGGCGGGCGTCGTCCCCATCACGGCCGCGGATCGCGACTTCGCCCCCAGCTACGAAGGGGTCAGCGATGCGGCGAGCTTGGCGGACTGGGAGCCGCCGTTCCCGGTAGATCTCGGGAAGATCCGGCCCGCGGACGAGGAGTACTGGGAGCGTTATCGAACGACGCCGAAGGCGTTCGTCCCGCTGGAAGCAGGCCAGCACCTCTGGGGATCTCGCTACGGGCAACTCACCGC
>JBOGIN010000681.1:0-13683 GCA_050742275.1 Vicinamibacteraceae bacterium | reverse complement strand
GGCAGGAGGTGCACATGCCGCTCGCGTTCACGCCGGAGCAGAACAATCACGACTTCCATTGGCTGCTCGTGATGGGACGGCTCAAGCCTGGCGTCACGCTGGAGCAGGCGAACGCTGACATGCAGGCGGTGGCGCGGCGGATCGCGGAGGTTCATCCCATCTCCAACAAGGGCTGGAGTGCGAGCGTCCAGCCGCTCAAGAACAACTTCCTCAGCGAGAACACGCAGACGGCGCTCTGGTTGTTGCTGGGCGCCGTCGCGTTCGTGCTGCTGATCGCCTGCGCCAACGTCGCCAACCTGCTGCTGGCGCGCGGGACGGCGCGGCAGCGCGAAGTGGCGGTGCGGGCGTCTCTCGGCGCGTCGCGCAGACGCGTCTTCGCGCAGTTCCTCACGGAGAGTCTCGTCTTGGCCACGATCGGCGGTGCGCTTGGCGTCCTGCTGGCATGGTTCCTCTTGGACCTGATCATGGGGTTGATGCCGCCGTTCACGCTGCCGTCCGAAGCGGAGGTGGCGCTGAACGTGCCGGTGCTGCTGTTCACGCTCGCGGCGACGATGGCGTCAGGGGTGGTGTTCGGCGCTTTGCCAGCCTGGCAGGCGACGCGCGCGAATCTCAATGACTCGCTCAAGGAGGCCGGCCGCTCGGCGATCGGCAGCCAGCGCCACCGGCTGCGCCGTGCGTTTGTCGTTGCCGAGTTCGCGCTCGCGCTGACGCTCCTCGCCGGCGGTGGGCTGGCGATCAGTAGCACGGCAAAGCTGACGAGCGTAGACCTCGGCTTTCGTACGGATCGTCTGCTGACGTTCTCGCTGCCGCTGCCCGCGGCGCGCATGAAGGAGCCGGCGCAGATCACGACGTTCTATGAACAACTGCTCGCGAAGATCGATGCGGTGCCGGGCGTCGCGTCGGCGTCCGCCTCCACCGGCATGCCGGTGGAGGGCACTGGCTTTGGGATGCCGTTCTATATCGCCGGTCGCCCGGTCAGCGATCCGTCGCAGCGCCCAGGCGCCGGCTTCAACATGGTCACGCCGCAGTACTATCGGACGTTCGGGATCACGATGACGCGCGGTAGGGCCTTCACCGATCGAGACATCGCAGGCGGCATTCCAGTGGCCATCGTGAACGAGACGTTCGTCCGCCGCTACCTCCCGAAGGTCGATCCCCTGACCCAGCGCATCGTCGTCGAACAGTTGATCCCAGGAGTCACGAAGCTTGGACCGGCCATCGAATGGCAGATCGTCGGCGTGCACCGAGACATCCGCAACGGCGGGCCACGCGGCGGGGAGTTTCCCGAGATCGACGTGCCATTCGCGCAGAGCCCGTGGCCGGGCACCGTCAGGGCGGTGCGGACGACCGGTAATCCAGATAACGTCCAGTCGAGCGTCGCTGCGATCGTGCAGTCCATGGAGTCGGACTTGCCGATCACCAACGTGCGGACCATGGAGCAGCTGGTCCACGAGTCGCTGGCCGGCGATCGCTTTCAGGCGCTGCTCTTCGGCAGCTTCGCTGGCACGGCGCTCCTGCTGGCAGCCCTGGGGATCTACGGCGTGATGTCCTTTGGCGTGGCGCAGCGGACACACGAGATCGGCTTGCGCATGGCGCTTGGGGCGGGTCGCGCCGACGTGCTGCGGCAGGTGCTCCGGGAGGGCCTGGTGACGGCTCTCGTCGGTGCGGCGCTCGGCGCCCTGGGCGCCTACGCGGTGGGCCGCGCGATGCGCGGCATGTTGTTCGATGTCGGCGCCATCGACCCAATCACCTTCACCATCGTCACGGTCATGCTACTGGCGTCCGCGACACTTGCCTGCCTCGTGCCGGCACGCCGCGCCGCTTCAATCGACCCGATGAGCGCGCTGCGCAACGAGTGACGGCGCAGGTGCGCGACGTCGTGAAAGGCTGACGGCGCCGTGTCACCCCGTCACCCCCTCACCTTGTCACTCTCTCACCTTGTCACCGGCCCACCCTTGTTCCCGAGCTCTTCGTCGATGATCTCGGCGAAGGCGTCCAGCGGGAGGCCACCGACGAGTGGCCGGCCGTTGATGAAGAACGTCGGCGTGCCGGTCAAGCCAAGCCGCTGCGCCTCTTCGAGGTCGGTGTCGACCGCGGCCCGCGCCTCCGCGCCTGCCGTGCACGCCTCGAACCGAGCCTCGTTCAAGCCAATCTTGCTCGCGACCTTCTCGAGCGCGGCCGGGCTGGCGTCGTTGCCCGCCTCGAAGAGCCCGTCGTGGTACTCCCAGAACTTATCCTGCTGCTGCGCGCACCAGGCGGCCTCGGATGCCTTCCGCGCGGTCGGGTGCAGCTGGTCGATTGGAAAATGCCGGAAGACCAGGCGTACCTTGCCCTTGTACTTGGCAAGCATCTCCATGAGCGTCGGCTGTACGCGGCGACAGAAGGGACAATGGAAGTCGGTGAACTCAATCACCGTCACGGGCGCCGAGACGTCGCCTCGTATCGGCGCATCGTCGACCTCCAAGGATGCGCGCCGCGGAGCGGGTGGTGTCAGACGCCGGTCGACACGCGTCGTCTTCTCGAGCGTGCTCACGTACGCGCGCCGGCGCTCGTCGCGCTGGCGCTCTTGAAGCTGGTCGCGAATGAAACCTTTCAGCCGTTCGGGGTCCCCGCGGGCCTGATTCTTGTAGCGCTCGAAAAGGGCCGCAACTTCACTGTCGCTTGGCGGCGTCACCGCGGCGTCGATCTCCTGCTGCTCGAGCGCGTCGACGGTCATCCCGCGACGCTTGGCCTCCGCGGCGATGAGACGGCCGGCAATCAGCTCTTCGAGCCGTTCCTTGCGCAAGTCGTACAGGCGCTCTTCGACCTCCGAGAGCTGCATGGCGAGCGCGGCGTCCAGCTCCGCCTGCGTAATCGGGGCGCCGTCGACCACGGCAACGACGGGTTTGACGTCGGGCGCCGCATTCGCGTCCCGAGCCTCCGACCCGGTGGGCTGGTCGGCTGACGCATTCGTTTGACTTGGCTGCGCGGCGCTCCCACAGCCGGCCACACTCACCCAGGCCGCCAGGCCGGCTGTCCAGACTCGGACTGAAATCATCTGCATCCCTTCACACGGCTGTTTCCCGTTTCCGTTTCCTGAATCCGATCATCTCATGAGCCGACAAAGTCTGGCCATTCGTCTCCGCTGGGCCGCGTCATAGACATGATTGTCGGCTTCTCAAAGATAGCAACATTTATGTAGGTAGTGTTGCTGGCTACCGCAATTCTGTAGTATCGTTCGACATGCTCTCGGTGAAGGTCACGCGCGAGACGAGCGACCTCGAAGTGCTGCTGGAGTTGAGCCGCACCCTCGGGACGACGACCACGCTGAAGGGCGCGTTCGGACGGGTCCTCGAGCACCTGGAAGATGCGTTGGGCGCGACGAGCGCGAACGTGATGCTCCGCGAGACGGATCGGGACGAGCTTCGGATTGCCGCCGCGACGGGCGTTACCTGGCAGACGGCGCAGCGCGTGCGGTACAAGCTCGGCGAAGGCATCACGGGGCGGGTCGTACAGAGTGGAAAGCCGGTGGTCGTCCCGCGCGTCAGCAAGGAGCCGCTGTTCCTCAATCGCACCGGCATGACGAAGCGCGTCGGTCCCCGCGAGGCGTCGTTCATCTCGGTGCCAATCCCAGGCGACGGCCGCGTGGTGGGCGCGCTCGGCGTCCTTCTGCCGTATCGACCGGACACCCGGCTCGACCGCGAGGTCCAGCTCCTGCTGGTCGTGGCCGGCATGCTGGGGCAATTCGTGCGGGTGCAGTCGCTGCTATCGGCGGAGCGTCAGCGGCTGCTCCAGGAGAACACACAGCTCAGGCAGGAGCTGCGGGAGAAATACGACTTCCGCAACGTCATCGGTAACAGCCGCCCGATGCAGGGCCTGTACGAGCAGATGGCGCAAGTGGCGCCGACGAACACGACCGTGCTCATCCGGGGCGAGTCGGGCACCGGCAAGGAGCTCATCGCCCACGCGCTCCATTACAACTCGCCCCGCTCCAACAAGCCGTTCGTGAAGGTCAATTGCGGCGCCCTGCCGGAGGGGCTGGTCGAGTCCGAGCTCTTCGGCTACGAGCCTGGCGCGTTCACCGACGCGCGCACCACGAAGAAGGGCCGCTTCGAGATGGCCAATGGCGGCACGATCTTCCTCGACGAGATTGGGGAGCTGAGCCCGAGCACGCAGGTGAAGCTGCTGCGTGTGCTGCAGGAGCGTGAGTTCGAGCGCCTTGGCGGCACGCAGTCGATCAAAATCAACGTGCGGCTGATTACCGCGACCAACAGCGATCTCGAAGCGGCCATCCGCGAGCGAACGTTTCGCGAGGATCTCTACTACCGCCTCAATGTCTTCTCGCTCTACGCGCCGCCCCTTCGGGAGCGGAAGTCGGACATCCTGCTGCTGGCGGACCACTTCGTCGAGAAGTACGCGGGCCTCCACGGCAAGGAGGTGCGCCGCATCGCGACCACGGCGATCGACATGCTCATGAGCTATCACTGGCCGGGCAACGTGCGCGAGCTGGAGAATGTCATCGAGCGGGCGGTGCTCGTGTCCACCGGCGGCGCGCTTCACGCACATGACCTGCCGCCCACGTTGCAGACCGCAGAGGTCTCCGGGACGCTGCCGCGCGTCTCGCTCGACGAGGCGGTGGCCTCCCTCGAGCGGGATCTGATCCTGGATGCGCTCAAGTCTGCGCGTGGCAACATCGCCCGCGCCGCCAGGCTGCTCGACTCGACCGAGCGGATCGTGGCCTACAAGGTGCGCAAGCTCGGCATCGACCCCCTGCGGTTCAAGTCGGCGCTCAAGCCTCACATGATTGTTGAAGGATAGCCTGTCGCACGACATATTTGTCGTACCGCTCACGCGACCTCGCCTCGTCCGTCGTTCCAGCAAAGCCCTTGTCGCGCAGCGAATTACGGGGTGGATCTCCACCCGCTCCGCCCGCGCACCGATCTTGCACACGCCGTAGGCACCTGCCACCGGGGCGTTCCGGCGTCTCAGTGAGGAGGGTGTCTATTCGCTCACGTCAGGGCTTGGAGGAACGGAATGAACAACGCGGACATCGCGTGGATGCTGACATCGACGGCGCTGGTGCTCCTGATGACCCCTGCGCTCGGGTTTTTCTACGGCGGCCTCGTGAGATCGAAGAACGCGCTCAACACGATGATGATGAGCATCGTGGCGCTGGGATTCGTTGGTGTGACCTGGGCGCTTGCCGGTTACTCCCTCGCATTTGCCCCGGGGAACGCCCTCGTCGGTGGATTGTCCCATCTCGGCCTGAGCGGCGTTGGCTTGCAGGAACAGGGGACCATTCCGCTCGTCTTGTTCATGGCCTTCCAGGGCACGTTCGCCATCATCACGGCGGCGCTCATCTCGGGCGCCGTCGTTGAACGGATGCGCTTCGGGGCCTACGCGGCCTTTCTGGTGCTTTGGGTCCTCTTCATCTATGCCCCCGTGACGCACTGGGTCTGGGGCGGTGGCTTTCTCGCCACGCTTGGCGCGCTCGACTTCGCCGGCGGCACCGTCGTCCACGTGAACGCGGGCGCCGCGGCATTTGTGGCGGCGATCGTCGTGGGCGCCCGCAAGGATTATGGGCGTCAGGCGACCCTGCCCCACAATGTGCCGTTCACGCTGCTCGGCGCGGCCATCCTCTGGTTCGGTTGGTTTGGCTTCAACGCGGGAAGCGCGCTGGCGGCGAACGAGACGGCGGCCCTGGCGTTTGTGAACACCATGCTGGCGCCGGCCGGCACGCTCGTGGTGTGGACGCTGCTGGATCTCCAGCGGAGCGGAAAAATCACAGCGGTTGGCGTGGCAACCGCCATGGTGGTGGGGTTGGTCGCGGTGACCCCTGCGGCTGGTTTCGTCAGCCCCATGTGGGCCTTGGCCCTCGGCGCCCTCGCCGCGTTTCCGAGCTACTTCGCTCTCATTTTTCGCGCACGCACGCGCCTCGACGATTCGTTGGACGTCGTGGCTGCGCATGGCGTTGGCGGGATGACCGGTGCGCTGCTCACCGGCGTGTTCGCGCAAGCCTCGTGGAACGGCAGTGCGGATGGCCTTCTCTACGGCAACCCGTTGCAGCTCGGGATTCAGGCCGTCGGGGTGCTCGCCGTTCTCGCGTACAGCATGGTGGGCACCTTCGTGATCCTCAAGGCCATCAGCCTGGTTGCGACTCTGCGGGTCGATGCACGTGAAGAGGGGATGGGCCTCGACCTCACGGCGCACGGTGAGGAAGCGTACGCTGGAGGCGAGGGCGCCATCCTCATCGCTCGTGACCATGCGGCGGCGCGCAGTGGCGCCGTGGTGCGGGTACCCGTGAGCTCCGAAGGAGGGCAAGCATGAAATTGGTTGTTGCGGTCGTTCGTCCGGAGAAGCTCAATGACGTGCTCGAGGCGCTCTTCCGCGCTGACGTGCGCGGTGTCACGATCAGTCGCGTGCAGGGCCACGGCGGTGAGACGGAGCACGTCGAGAACTACCGGGGCACAACGGTGAAGATGTCGCTGTCCGAGAAGGTGCGCATCGAGATCGGCGTTTCGAATCACTTCGTGCAGCCGACCGTCGATGCCATTCTCGCTGCCGCGCGGACCGGTGACGTGGGCGATGGCAAGATCTTCGTGCTGCCGGTCGAGAAGATCTATCGCATCCGGACTGCTGAGCAGGATCAGGATGCCGTGACACCGGTGTCAGCCGTGGCTGGCTGACGCGCCAGGAGCGAGCGCCAAGGGAAGGGAGCGGCTCCTCTCTCCCTTCCCTTCGCCTCTTGGCAGTCCCCCGCTTCGCCGCATCCTGTATCCCGAATCCTGTATCCCGTTTCCCGTTTCTTGCTCTTCCCCCTTTACCCCTGTCCTCCTGTTGGGCACAATGCCGGGATGGATCGACGCGCATTTCTCGGGTGGGCTGGTGGACTGACGGGCGTTGCGGGCTTCCCGCGCAGAATCGACGACACTCCCACGTTTCACGCGGAAGGCCGGACCAGCGTCCCGCGCTACAGCTCAGACGCCACGTCCGCGAGCGGCGCCGCGGATCGAAAGGGCTGGATCACGCTCCTCACACGAATGGCGGATCCGGTGCTGACCAACCTTGCCGAGGGGCGGTTGAAAGAGCGCATGCCTGTCGAGGCGGCCCGCGAGACCGCCGTGAAGCGCCGGGCCTTCACCCACCTGGAGGCCGTTGGACGGCTGCTGGCCGGTCTCGCGCCCTGGATCGAGCTCGGCGATGATGGGAGCGAGGAAGGCCGACTGCGTGCGAAGTACGCAGGTTTGGCGCGACAGGCGATTGCGGTTGGCACTGATCCGGCCTCACCCGACGCGCTCGATTTCACCAACGGCGGCCAGGCGCTCGTCGATGCCGCCTTTCTCGCGCACGCAACGCTTCGCGCCCCACGGGCGCTCAACGAGGCGCTCGATGCGGCCACGCGGCAGCGGCTCGTGGCGGCGCTGACCTCGGCCCGCATGCACCTTCCAGGCTTCAACAACTGGCTGTTGTTTTCCGCGACGCTGGAGGCCGCTCTGTACAGGATGGGGGCCGACTGGGACCGCATTCGCGTTCACTACGCGCTCCGACAGCACGAACAGTGGTACGTCGGGGACGGGCTGTACAGCGACGGTCCCAACTTCCGCTGGGACTACTACAACAGCTTCGTCATTCAGCCGATGCTCGTCGACGTCCTCGAGGCATGCCTGCCGGCAAGTCGCCGGTGGGCGCAGTTTCGCGAGCCGGTCCTGCGCCGCGCGCGCCGATACGCCGGCGTCCTCGAGCGACTCATCGCGCCCGACGGGTCGTTTCCGGCAATTGGCCGTTCGATGGCGTACCGCTGTGGGGCGTTCCAGCTCTTGGCGCAGATGGCGCTTCGACGCGAGCTTCCATGGCCGATGCCACCGGCGCAGGCGCGCACGGCACTTACCGCCGTCATTCGGCGGACGCTCGAAGCGCCGGGGACGTTCGATGATGGCGGCTGGCTCACGATTGGTCTCTGCGGCCACCAGCCGGAGATCGGGGAGACGTATATCTCCACGGGCAGTCTGTATCTCTGTGCGACGGCGTTCCTACCGCTTGGCCTGCCGCCATCCGACGAGCTCTGGATGGCGCCGCCACAGCCCTGGACCTCCCAGCTCGCCTGGTCCGGGCAGCCGGTTCGCCTCGATCACGCGCTGCCGCCTACCTAGGCGTCAGGGGTCAGGTCTCAGGGGTCAGTAGGCTTCAGGCCTGACGCCTGCTGACCCCTGACCCCTGATCCCTGCCGCCTTCCTTCAGCGCTTCGGAGGAGGCGACTCGCGCGCCGGCGCGCTGCATGGCATTGACGGCCGCCTCGGCGTCTCCCGGCTTCAGTCCAACCGCCGCGATGGCGTCACGAATCACATCCACCTCCAGACCGTGGCGCCGCGCGTCGACGACGGTGTTCTTCACACAGTAGTCGGTCGCCAGGCCGCCGACGTAGAGATGCGTGATGCCGCGCCGCCGGAGGTCGGTCAGGAGGTCGGCGCCTTCATGCGTTGTTCCTTCGAACGCCGAGTAGCCGTGGCTCTCTGCATCTCGTCCTTTGCTGATGACCAGCACGGTCTCGGGGAGCGCGAGATCCGGATGGAACGCGGCGCCAGGCGTATCCTGCACGCAGTGCGCGGGCCACGGACCACCGTATGCCGCAAAGTGGCTCGTCCGCGGCGGGTGCCAGTCGCGTGACGCGTACACCGGCCAGCCCTGCGCTCGCGCGTGGCCGATCCATCCGTTCAGCACCGGCACCACGGTGTTTCCCCTGGGTACGGCGAGCGCGCCTCCGTCGCAGAAGTCGTTCTGCACATCGACGATCAGCAGGGCAGCGTCAGATTCGTCGCTCATGAGATCATGATAGTCGGATGTATGCCTGTGAGTGCTCTCGTTAGCGACCTGTACGAGCTCACGATGACGGCGGGCTATCACGCGTCTGGCCAGGCGCGTGCGACGTTCGAGCTGTTCGTGCGCGAGCTTCCGCCGACCCGCTCCTTTCTCGTCGCGGCCGGGATCGAGCAAGCCCTCGAATATCTCGAGCGGCTGTCGTTCACCAAGGAAGAGATCGCGTACTTACGTTCGGTGCCGGCGCTCGCCAACGTGGCATCGTCCTTCTTCGACGACTACCTGGCGCGGTTTCGTTTCACGGGAGATGTGTGGGCGGTTGCGGAGGGCACGCCGGTCTTCGCGCAGCAACCGCTGCTGCGTGTGACTGCACCCGCCGGCGAGGCGCAAATCGTCGAGACGGCGCTCCTCAGCATCGTTGGCTTCCAGACGTCGATTGCCAGCAAGGCCGCGCGCGCGGTGGCGGCGGCCGAGGGGCGCCCCGTGGTCGAGTTCGGCAGCCGCCGCGCGCATGGGCCGGAGGCGGCTCGTTACGCGGCGCGCGCCGCGTATCTGGCGGGCTGCGCCGCCACGTCGAATGTCGAGGCCGGCTTTCTCTTTGGCATCCCGGTGTCGGGGACGATGGCGCACTCCTGGGTCATGTCGTTCGCGTCGGAGCTCGAGGCGTTTCGGACGTTTGCCTCGGTGCACGGACCGGAGAGCGTGTTCATCATCGACACCTACGATCCGCTCGCGGCAGTTGGTCGCATTGTCGATGCGGGTCTGCGTCCGTCCGGTGTGCGGCTCGACAGCGGAGATCTCGTGGCGCTGAGCCGGGCGGTTCGCCAGGCGCTCGATACCGGCGGTCTTCGCGGTACGCGCGTGTTCGCGAGCGGCGACCTCGATGAGCACCGCGTGGCGGCCCTCGTGGCCGCGCAGGCGCCAATCGACGCCTTCGGGGTCGGCACCGCCCTCAGCACGTCGAGTGACGCCCCCTCACTCAGCGCGGTCTACAAGCTAATTGAGATCGAGCGGCAAGGTGTGTCGGTCCCGGCGATGAAGCTGAGCCCCGGGAAGCGCCTCTATCCTGGGCGCAAGCAGATCTGGCGCATTGTCGAGGATGGCGTGATGTGCCGCGATGTCGTGGCCACGGCCGACGAAGCGGGTCCGCCAGGCGCCACGCCGCTTCTCACTTGCGTTATGCAGGGAGGACGCCGTGTGGAGGCACGCCCACTGCTTTCAGCGCTGCGCGAGCGGTGCGCAGCCGAGCAGCAGCGCCTTCCGCCGGGCGTGCGGCAGCTCCGCGACGCCGATCCGTATCCGGTCACGATGAGTGAAGGTCTCGAGCGGCTTGCGCTGGAAGTGGCACGTCGATTTCAGTGA
This sequence comes from Vicinamibacteraceae bacterium, assembly GCA_050742275.1. Classification (GTDB taxonomy): domain Bacteria; phylum Acidobacteriota; class Vicinamibacteria; order Vicinamibacterales; family Vicinamibacteraceae; genus WHTT01. Next base: position 3,528 of record JBOGIN010000681.1, on the reverse strand, counting down.
CGGAGCCGGGTGACGCGGAAGCCGGCGTCGCACAACAGTGCCGGGATGCCGTTCGGACCAAAGAGGTGGAGCGCGCCAACGGCGAAGAAGTGGACGGTGGATGGCTCGGCATGCCTGATGGCGCCGATTCTCTCCGCCATGCGCCGGTTGCGTGAGACGAGCATGACATCCTGAAACTTGCGGGCGAGCGCCGCATCGGCGGCCGTGTCCATGAGAAGCGCGTTGAGGTCGTCGAGATCGCCGTCGAGATAGGCTTCGACCAGCGCGCGTGCCGGTGTCGTGTGGCGCTCGCGTGCGCGATCCAACTCGTCGAGGGCCGCGCGGAGCATGGCCACCTGTTCCGCGCGAGTGAACCGATCAAAGGCTGCCACCTGTTCGTCCACGGTTTCCAGGCCGGCGACCCGCTTGCCGTCCGCTTCGGCGCGCGCGTAGAGCAAGGCATCCAGCGGCTGCCGTCCTGCGGCAAGCTCCGGGAGATAGTCGAGCAGCGCGAGCTGTCCGAGCGCCGCCCAGGGTTTCAAGCGCTCGAGCATCGTCTCGAGCGCGGTGGCCGTGGCGTCCGGCACGGGGGCATCGCTCAACGCGGTCTCGAACGTCTTCAGCAGCCGCGCGTGGAGCGTCGTTCCCAGGATGTCCTCCAAGCGCTGGTGAGGTGGCAGCGTGACGTGATCGGTGAGCGCCAGCCGCGTGTTGAGATCCATGGGAATCTCGGTGTACACCGCGCTCGCCTCCGCGAGAGCGTCGTCGACCCGGGCTGGGAGCTGCAGCACCCGCGCGTCGGGGACGTGAATCGTGCCAAAGAGGTACGCGGAGGCAGGACCATCGACCCGCCAGAGGAGCAGGTTGCGTGCGGCGCGTCGGCCGGCGGCCTCGCCCGAGGGTTGCGGCGCGGCGCTCGTGCCGGCAATGGCCAGCGCGACCAGTATGGCGGTCGCCGTCGAGACGAAGAACCTCACAGTTACAGTGTAAGGGGTCAGGGGGCAGGCGTCAGGGATCAGCAGGCGTCAGGCCTGATCCCTGCTGACCCCTGATCCCTGACCCCTTTACCCCTTTCTTCCGAACGCCCTGTCGAGATTGAACGCGGCGCTGATGAGTGACAGGTGCGTGAAGGCCTGCGGGAAGTTGCCGAGCGCTTCGCCGCTCGGTCCGGTCTGCTCGGCGAAGAGTCCCAGATGGTTCGCGTAGCCAAGCATTTGCTCGAACAGCAGACGCGCTTCCTCGAGGCGCTGGCCGTCGAACCGCCCCGCCCGCGTCAGTGCCTCGACCAGCCAGAACGTGCACATGTTGAACGAGCCCTCGACGCCGCCGAGACCATCGATACCGGTGCGTGGATCGTAGCGGTAGACGGCGCTGCTCGACATGAGGCCGCCTTCGCGAAGCGGTTGCATGATCGCATCGATGGTCCGCAGCATCCGCGGATCGCTCGGCGAGACGAAGAACACGAGGGGCATGATCAACGTCGAGGCATCGAGGTCATTGGAGCCGTAGTACTGCACGAAGGCGTCGCGCTCCTGGCTCCAGCCGCGGTCCATGATCTCCAGGAATAGCTTGTCGCGCTCGTTGAGCCACAACGTTCGGTTGGAGGGCAGTGAGCGCTTGTCCGCCAAGCGGACCGCACGATCCAGGGCAACCCAGCACATCAGCTTCGAATAGACAAAAGGCTTGCGGCCGCCGCGCACTTCCCAGATGCTCTCGTCGTCTTTGGTCCAGTTCTCGACGACCCAGTCGACCAGGCGCGAGATCGCGCGCCACAGGTCGGTCGAGATCGGGCGGCCGTACTTGTTGAAGAGATAGACGGCGTCCAACAGCTCGCCATAGATGTCCAACTGCAGTTGTTCCGAGGCGCCGTTGCCGATGCGAACAGGGCGGGATCCGCGGTAGCCCGCGAGATGATCGAGCGTGACCTCCGGCAGATGCGGGCGGCCGTCGATGCCGTACATCGTTTGCAGGCCGACGTCGCTGGCCTCCTGACATCGGGCCTCGATCCACGCCATGAAGTCTGCGGCTTCACTCGTGAAGCCGATCCGGATCAGGGCGTAGAGCGTGAACGCCGCGTCGCGAATCCAGACGTAGCGGTAGTCCCAATTGCGCTCGCCGCCAATGTGCTCCGGCAGGCTGCAGGTCGGCGCCGCAATGAGCGCACCGGTGGGCTCGAAGGTGAGCAGCTTCAAGGCGAGCGCCGAGCGGTGCACCGTTTCGCGCCAGCGGCCGGTATAGGTGCAGCGTTCCAGCCAGCGCCGCCAGAACTGCACCGTCTCGCGAAAGAGCGCCTCGCCCTCGGTCTGCGCCAGGCAGGAGAGCAGCGGCCCCTGGTCTCTGACCTCGTAGAGCACGAAGACGTGCTCCTCGCCCTCGCGCAGCACGAACTCCGCGGTGACGCCGGATCCGTCGCGCAGGAGCGGCACCGGTCCACATAGCGCGAGACGCAGGCTACGACCGTTGAACCTGGCGCCGTCCTTGACCAGCTCGCAGACGGGGATCTCGCGTCCGTAGTCGAACACGAGGCGACACTCGAGCCGAAACCGAATCTCGCCGCGCGAGCACCGGACGCGGCGAATGATCGCGCGCCGGTACGGATGATCCTCTGCGTCGTTGACCGGCATGTAATCCACGACCTCGCCGACGCCCGGCGGTGAGAGAAAGCGTGTGACGAGGACATTGGTGTCGGGCCAGTAGAATTGTTTGGTGACGCTGTCGTGATCCGTGTAGATCCGGAACGCGCCGCCGCGCGCTGGGTCGAGCAGCGCGGCGCACACACTCGGCGAATCGAAGAACGGCCAGCAAAGCCAGTCGATCGAGCCGTCGCGACCAACGAGCGCCACGGTGCGCATGTTGCCGATGATGCCGTAGTCCTCGATTGGTTTGAACTGCTGCAAGGCGTCGGTTGTCTGCATGGTCTCGTGCTGTCGGGCGCGCCAGAACCGGCGCTGATTTTTTACGTTCTTAACAAACTCTTAGCCAGTCGTTAACCACCGGCCGCAGAAGTCGTATCACAATCGCTGAATCGTGCGCCGCTTCGAGCCGCCGCCTACCGGCGGCGAGACGCGCCGCGAGATGGAGGTGACTCGTGCGGTTCACAGGGGCGATGGTGATCTCGACGGCGCTGACGCTGTTCGCGGGAAGCGCACCGGGACACGCCGTGAGGGCTGCGGCGCCCGTCCTCGCACAGCCGCCTGCCCCTGCGCCACCGGAATCGACCGCAACGCAGCCGGCCGAACCGGAGGGCGCTCGGTCCGCGGGCGCTCCGGCAGCGCCCACCGAAGCGAGTATCGCGAAAGCCAACGAGGTGCTCGCCGCGGTCAACGCGGCGGTAGGCGGTCGCACGGTTGCGGATTTGCGCAGCTTTGCGTTCGACGCAGACACGCGTCGTGTCTTCGGCGACCGCGAGATGTCGAGCACGTTCACCATGCGCTTCTTGTTTCCCGATAAGTTCCAGCGCGTCGAGGAGCTCGAGCGCCCGGATGGGATGCCCGGCGGCACCGTGACGCTGACCGTAAACGGACAAGAGAGCTGGATGGAGCGTGAGGG
>JBOGIN010000680.1:0-2792 GCA_050742275.1 Vicinamibacteraceae bacterium | reverse complement strand
GTGCGAAGGTGCTTGCCGGCGGCACGGCGGAAGATCGCCAGGGATGGTTCATTCAGCCAACGCTCATCGAGACGGACGACCCGGGTCATCGCCTTCTGTGCGAGGAGATCTTCGGTCCCGTCGTCACCGCGTACGTTTACGAGGACGATCGGTACGTCGAGACGATGCAGCTCGTCGATCGAACGTCGCCGTACGCGCTCACGGGAGCGGTCTTCGCACGAGACCGCCAGGCGATTCGCGTCGCCGCCGACGTGCTGCGCAACGCAGCCGGGAACTTCTACATCAACGACAAGCCCACAGGAGCCGTCGTCGGACAGCAGCCGTTTGGCGGCGCCCGCGCGTCCGGCACGAACGACAAGGCGGGCTCCAAGCTGAACCTGATGCGGTGGGTGAGCACGCGCTCCATCAAAGAGACGCTCGTGGCGCCGACCGATTATCGCTATCCCTTCATGCTCGAAGAGTAATCAGGATTCAGGATTCAGGGAGCGGCCGAGGCGCGCTGGAGTCCGCAGGCTGCCGCTAGCATGAATCCTGAGCCCCGAGTCGCCAATTCCCAATCCCGAATCCTCGGTGCCGAGTCCTGAATCCTGAATCCCGAATCCTGTTTCCCGTTTCCTGTTTCCTGTTTCCCGAACCCGCGCCTGCTTCAAGGCAACTCTCAGATCGCGTTGGAGCGCGAACCAGATGCCGGAGAACTTCGCGCTCATCGTGCGATCGGCGATGAGCGACATGACATAGGCGGCAATCAGGCCCGCGGAGAGCCAGGCGGTGAGGCGTAGATTCGAGAAGAGCACACGGGCGATGTCGATCGCCGTCTGGAGCGGGCTCGTCACGAGGCCGGCGATGAGGCGGCCCACGTTCACGACGAGCGTGCCGGGATCGAGCAGCGCCGGCAGGCTGCTTCCGCCGGCGGCGGCGATCACGACGAGCGTGCACGTCGCGAGATAGAGGTAATACGAAAGCCGGCCGACCAGCACGGCGCGCCGAACACCGGAGAGCAGCGGCTGCGTGTATCGCTGCCGCACGACCTCTTGCAGCGCGAGAGTACGGGTGCTTCGGAGGGCATCGTCGGCAGGCTGCGAAGACGAGGTGAAGACCAGCGACGCACCGACTGGCAGGTTCCCTGGAGCGTAGTCGTCCGTGCCGTGGGCGACGCGTTCCAGGACGGTGACATGTACCTTTGGAGCAACGCCGTTCGCTCGACAGACGGCGTGCGCGTCCCGCGGCTTCCAGCGATAGAAGATGCCCAAGCCGGCGCGCGGGTCGTACAGCTTGTCGTCGACGTTCGCGTGCTGGCTATAGGCCTTGCGCTCGTCGACGTTGAATCGCAAGCCGGCCCGCTCCGCTTCCGCCATCATCCAGTCGAGCGATACCAGCGACATCCCCTGTTTTGGATAGCCGCCACCCACGTTCGAGTGCGCTCCTGCGAACCACACCTGGGCGATGCGGCCGTTGGTCTCCTGCGTCTCGTCCCACAGCAGCGGGTGGAACGAGTGCCGCCCGTCGTCGATCGCGAGCGCATGACAGGCGCGGTCGACCAGCGGGCTCAGCCGGTAGTCCGGGAACTTGTATCGGTAGACCACCGTGTTGAGAATATCGCTGAGATGAAAGGGGAGGCCGACGGCGTCCACCGTGTCCCAGACGCCCATGAAGCGAATCGGCGCGTCGCCGTCGAGGCAGCATGCTTTCTTGAACGCTTCCAGGCGGCCGCCGTCGGGTGGACCGAACAGCGCGCGGGCGAGCGCCGTACGATACCGATAGCGATAGACGCGATACGCGCGTGCGACGGCGCGGTGCAGATCGCGGGTCGTCGCGATCCTGGAGGCGTCGAGGATCCCGCACGTGGCGATCAGGCCCGCCAACGTCCGCACCGTGAACGCGCCACGGCTGAAGCCGAAGAGATAGAGCCGGTCGCCCGGGTCGTAGATACGAACGAGCTCCTTGTAGAGCTGCTTGACGTTGCGGCTCAATCCGCAGCCGCTCATCCCCGCGATGATCTTGATTGGCTTGAAGTTCTCCGTCCCCACGCCATCGTCGTAGAACGCCACCTGGGGCGTGAGATTCGGATCGGCTCGATGGCCGGTGAGGTCGACCGCCTCGTAGAGCTTGAATACGTTCGTGCCGCGCCCTTTGATGGCGGTGTTCCCCGTTCCATCGGAGCAGACGACGATGTTCTTGGCCATGGGGCACCTCGTGCACGCCACTGACCCGGGAGCTGGCCCAGGTCCGTTTCGCACGTAGCGCGCGGGCTTCAGGCCGCGCGACCGGCTACATACAGTAACGACGCGAGCGCCCCAACCGATCACGGGGCGGCTCCTGTCCGGGGGAGCTTGCTGTTTCGACGACCCTCCCGTCGTCCGTGAGCCGAGTGCCAATCGCCCCCGCGCGCGCCGGTATACTCATCGCACAGGCGGCAGCTCCCGGCGATGATCAACGTCTTCGCGCTCGTCGATAACCGCACACGGCAGACCGACCGTGTCGACCCGCAGTGGCTGGCGCCGGACAGCCCTGTCATCCTCTGGGTCGATATCGCGCTGCCGGAGGCGGCGGCCGCGGAGGTGCTGAGCGGCCTCTTTCGATTCCACGAGCTGTCGGTCGAAGATGCGCTTGCCGAGGTGCACCATCCGAAGATCGAGTCCTACGATGGCTACCTCTACCTGATTCTTCACGGCATTGCCTACCAGGCCCGCGGCGAGGCATTTGCCACACACGACATCGACTTCTTTCTCGGGCAACGTTACTTGGTGACCGTGCACGACGGCACGTCGCGCTCGATTGCACGCATCAAAGAG
>JBOGIN010000679.1:0-4072 GCA_050742275.1 Vicinamibacteraceae bacterium | reverse complement strand
TGGCGCCAGAGCCGCCGTGAGAATCCACACCAGCATGAACAAGAGCTGGGCGGCGCCGCCGCCTTCCCCACGCCGGCCCCTGCCAGTCAGGCCACGCATGCCCATCCCACGCACCGCCCAGTCCGCGATGAGCGCAACGGCACCGACCAATGCCGCGACGACGGTCATCAACCGGATGTCGAAGTTTCGAATATGGCTCATCTCGTGCGCCACGACACCTTGCAGCTCTTCACGGTCGAGCGCGTCGAGCAGGCCGCGCGTCACCGCGATGGAGGCATGCTCCGGATCGCGCCCGGTCGCGAACGCGTTGGGATCCGAATCTGGAACAACGTAGGACTTCGGACGAGGGAGCCCAGCGGCAATAGCCATCTCGTCGACCACGTTCTCGAACTGACGCAGTCGTAGTGACTCATCAGGCGTCCGGGCGCTCGTGATGGCGTCGCGCGCTGGCAGCGCGCCCGTCGAGGCGAGCACCGCGCGGTCCCCGGCGAAATAGCTCGCGACCGCTGACGTGGATCCAAAGCCGAGCGCCGCGATCGTGGCGATCGGGAGCGGCACCGCATTGAGCGTCCCGAGCTGAAACGCATCGAAGCCCAGGCCGAGGATGCCGAAGAAGGCGAGGAACAGCAGCAGGACGAGCCACGTCTTGCGGCGGTTCGACCGCTGCTGCTCGTAGATGTTCATTCGCTCGCTATGAGCCCTTCATCGAGAGGTCCACGGTGGGCGTGGCGCGCTCCGCCTCGTCGGTGATCTCGAACAGCTCGGACTCCTTGAAGCCGAAGAGACGTGCGAAGATGACCGTCGGGAACACTTGCTGCGCCGTGTTGAACTTCGTCGCGATGTCGTTGTAGAACTGCCGCGCGAAGCCCACCTTGTTCTCGGTCGATGCCAGCTCCTCCTGCAGCATCTTCACGTTCTCGTTGGCTTTGAGCTGTGGGTAGCTCTCGGCAAGGGCGAAGAGGCGGCCCAGTGCCTGGGTGAGCTCTCCTTCCTTCCGTGCGGCGTCCGCCGGGCTCTTGGCGCCCGCCGCGCGGTTGCGGGCCTCGATGACCTGCGTGAGCGTGTCACGCTCGAACTCCATCGCTCCGCGAACGGTGTTCACGAGGTTGGGAATGAGATCATGCCGCCGTTTGAGCTGTACGTCGATCTGCCGCCACCCATTTTGTGTCTGGTTACGCAACCCGACGAGACCGTTGTAGGCGGCGATGGCCCACACGGCCACGACGATGACGATGACGGCGAGAACCACAAGCGTGATCATGGGGCAGCCTCCTCCCGATCATCTGACGTCGGGGCCGTGCGATCCAGGACCTCCCGCACGGGACTGAAAACACCGAGCACGAACGTATCCTCGAGCGCGACGACCTGATGCGCCAGGCCTCCGGGAATGCGCAGCACTTCGCCCTCGCGCACGGTCATCTCCTCACCGTTGACGAGAAAGCGGAGCGAGCCCTGCAAGACATACGTCATCTGCTCGCTCTCGTGCGCATGCACTGGAACAAGCGTGCCCTGCTTCACGTAGACCTGTGCCAACATCTCACGATCGCCCACCACTACCTTGCGCGCGACCATTTCGGTCACCTTTTCGAGGGCGATCTCGTCCCACTGGTACAGGCGCGGTGATGAGAACATGAAACGCGTGTCCGGCTGCGAATATTGTAGCGGAGTGTGGCGAGGGTGCTACGAACCAATACAGACCCTGGGCCATATCCACGAGTGGTTTGACCATCTGTCTTGCCGGTGGACACGTCGTGAATTGCGCCATCAGGCCGGCTGGTATAAATTGCCCGGTGGCCCGGGAATGCCACCGTTGAGCGTTCCCGTGGTTGTGGCGCGCTCAGGGATGACTATGCGGGCGCACAACGACGACAAGATTCACATAACGGGCCGCATCGCGGTCCAAGGCGCTATGAAAGCATCGGCCGCTACGACCGGCGTTGCCCCTGCTCCGGCCTCGAAATACGAGGGCCTCATCCGCGACGACCTGCACCGCGCCTACCGCACGATGCTTCTGTCGCGGAAGCTGGACGACAAGGAAATTCAGCTCAAGAACCAGAGCCAGATCTTCTTTCAGATCAGCGGCGCCGGGCACGAAGCGGTGACCACGGCCGCCGGGCTCTGCCTGCATCCAGGGAAGGATTGGATCTACGCGTACTATCGCGACCGGGCGTTGTGTCTGACGCTCGGCGTGACGCCGTATGAGATGTTGCTGCAGAGCGTCGGCGCGAAGGACGATCCCGCGTCCGGCGGCCGGCAGATGCCCTCGCACTGGGGCCACCGCCAATGGAACATCGTCTCGCAATCGAGTCCGACCGGCACACAGTGCCTGCAGGCGGTCGGCTGCGCTGAAGCGGCCCTCCTGTACGATCGCATCAGCAGCATCGATGGGCGCGAGACGCTGTATGCGCCAGACGAGGTGACGTATCTCTCGGTGGGCGACGGCGCCACCAGCGAGGGGGAGTTCTGGGAGTCACTCAACACGGCCTGCACGCGCCTGCTCCCGTTGGTGATCCTCGTCGAGGACAACGGCTACGCCATCTCGGTGCCGGTCGACGTCCAGATGCCCGGCGGTGACATCTCGCGTCTCGTCGAGTCGTTCCCGGGGCTCAAGGTATTGCGCGTCGACGGCACCGACTTCGTGGCCAGCTATCGAGCGATGCGCGAAGCGGTGGAGCACGCGCGCGCACGCCGTGGACCGGCGCTCGTTCACGCGCACGTAATCCGCCCCTATTCCCACTCGCTCTCGGACGATGAGCGGCTCTACAAGACCGCGGAGGCCCGCGAGCGGGAGGCGCGGCAGGACCCGCTCCCGCGCCTGCGGACGTTTCTCCTCGACGAGCGCCTGGCGACCGCGGCGGATCTCGACAAGATGGCCGCGGAGCTCGATCGCGAGATCGCTGATGCGGTAGAGCGCGCTCTGGCGGCTCCCAAGCCGCGCCGTAGCACCGCGACGCTCTACGTGTACTCGCCTGCCGTCGACCCGGCGTCGAGGCGGTTCGAGACAACGCCAAGCGCCGAGGGCCAACCGGAGACGATGGTGGCCGCCATCAATCGCACGCTGAAGGACGAGATGGCGGCAAACCCGCGCATCGTCGTCTTTGGCGAGGACGTCGCCGATTGCAGCTACGAGGAATGGCTCTCCGAGGTGCCGGGCAAGGGCGGCGTGTTCAAGGTGACGCACGGCCTCCAGCGGCAACATGGCAGCGATCGCGTCTTCAACTCTCCGCTCGCGGAAGCCAACATCGTCGGGCGCGCCATGGGAATGGCCACGCGCGGGCTGAAGCCGGTGGTCGAGATCCAGTTCTTCGATTACATCTGGCCGGCGATGATGCAGATCCGCGACGAGCTGTCGATGCTGCGCTACCGGTCCAACAACAACTTCGCGTGCCCCGTGGTGATTCGGGTACCGATAGGCGGCTACCTGCGGGGCGGCGCGCCGTACCACAGTCAGTCGGGTGAGAGCATCTTCGCCCACTGCCCTGGGCTGCGCATCGTCTTTCCGTCAAACGCCGTCGACGCTGCAGGGTTGTTGCGCACGGCCATTCGCTGCGACGACCCCGTGCTCTTCCTCGAGCACAAACATCTCTATCGTCAGACCTACAACAAGGGGATCTATCCAGGCGCCTCCTTCACCATCCCGTTTGCGAAGGCAGCGACGCGGCGCGAGGGCACGGATGTCGCCGTGATCACGTGGGGCGCGCTCGTCCAGCGCAGCCTGCTCGCAGCCCAGCAGGCCGAGAAGGAAGGGATCGGCGTCGGCGTGATCGATCTGCGCACGCTGATGCCGTTCGATTGGGAGGCCATTGCGGACGCCGTGCGTCGCACGAGCCGCGTTGTCGTGGCTCACGAAGACGCGCTGACCTGCGGCTTTGGCGCGGAGCTCGCCGCACGAATCAGTCAGGAGCTGTTCGAATACCTCGACGCGCCGGTGACCCGCGTCGGCGCGCTCGATGCTCCCGTTGCGTACTACCCCGATCTCGAAGAGGAAATCCTGCCTCAGACGGCCGACGTGCTCGCCGCGATTCAGCAAGTCGCGCGGTACTGAGTGTTCGCTTCACCTCTTCACCTGTAG
>JBOGIN010000678.1:0-3159 GCA_050742275.1 Vicinamibacteraceae bacterium | reverse complement strand
ATATTCACGTTCAGCGTCGGCGTCACGCGCCAGTCATCCTGGAGGAACAGCGCCCATTCCGTGCTGGACCCGTGAAACGCCCCGATATCCTGCGCCACGCTCGCTGTGCGGGGGATGCCGAGCAGGAAATCCGCGAAAGGCTCACCCGTGGCGAACCCGTCGAAGGCGAACCTGCCGAACTGCAGCGTGGGCGGCGCGGCGAACTGGGAGTCCTTGTTGTATTGGAAGTCGCCGCCGAACTTGAGGCTGTGATTCCCCCGGATCATCGTCGTGTGGTTGACGACGTGATATTGCGTCTGCGCGTCGCGGCTCTCGTTGCTCGGCGTGACGCCCGTGAGGCCGCTAATCGTGACGTCCGGGAACCCGAAGGCATCGTTCAGCGGAGCCCGGAACCCGTTCAGTCCGATGAGGTCGACGATCTCGGTCCCCTTCAGGCGCTCCCGCCGCGGGTCGGAGTGATTGAGAAAGCCCAGGCGGAACTCGTTGAGCGTCGTGGGCGTGAGCACGGAGGAGCTCGACAGGACGGCGGAGCGCGTCGTGCGGCGCCGGAACTCCCCGCCTCTTCGGACCTCGATCGGCACGCCGTCGTCCGTGCTCAGGAAGTTGAAGACGGACTGATAGTACCGGACGAACAGCGAGTGGCCGGCGCCCAGGTTCCGATCGAGGCGAGCCGACCACGCCTGGTCGCGGCGTCCTCCGGGATTGGAGACGTTGAAGTTGCTATTCGGCGTCGGCACGGACTGATTGGGCCCGGCGGGAAGCGGGTAGAAGCGTTCCAGGAACCGCAGGGCGCTCGGATTGAGGCGCTCCGCGGGAATGACGTTGCGGGGGAACGGCTGGCCGGTCAACGGATCGATGATCGCCGGAAACGCCGACAAGTCCCCTTGCCGCATGGGAAGTGTCGGGACGTTCCGGATCAACGGGTTGTCCGCAGTCCTGTCCTGGCCGTCATAGTGCAGAAAGAAGAACATGCGGTCGTGCCCATCGTACACGCCGGGAAGGACGACGGGCCCGCCGCCCGAGACGTACCAGTTGTGGATCGGCAGCCCGCGTGGGCGCTCCGTGGCGAAGAAGCTCCTGGCGTTCAGTGCCCCGTTGGACTGGTTGTAGGTCGCTTGTCCGCGGACCTGGTTGGTCCCGCCCAGCGTGGTTTGCGCTACGACGGCCTGTTTGCCGAACTCGGCACTGTTGTTGACGGAATAGACGCGGACCTCCTGGAGCATCTCCTGGTCCGGGCGGGCGGACTGGAGCCCGCGACCGTCGGGTGTGTACGTGACCGCGACACCGTCGATTGTATACTCGTTGGACGTGCCGCGGCTCCCATTGATCTGGAGACCGCCGTTCCCGCTGTTGGTCCCAATCGTCTGCTGAACCCAGTTGAACACGCCGCGGCCCCCCATCACGATCGATTGAAGGTGCTCGCGATCGATCGAGTCAGAAATCTGCCCCGAATCCGTCTCGATCACCGGGGTTACCGCTTCCACGACGACCTGGTCCGCCAGCCCACCCAGGGCCAGCGTGACGTCGACGCGCCGGCGGATCCCGGGCTCGACTAGCACTGGCTTCTGCAGGAACTGGCTGAAGCCGATCATCGTGACGCTGACCGCATAGGGCCCCGACTCGAGATGCGGCACGCTGTAGAAGCCCTGGGCGTCAGTCACAGTCCGTCGCTCCAGCCCGGTGGCGAGGCTAGTGACCGTGACGTCCGCACCCGGCAGCACGCCGCGGGACTCATCGCGCACGATCCCGAGGATCTCCCCTTGCGTTGTCTGGGCCCACCCCAGGTGGGACCAGCAAACGAGGAGCGATGACAAGCCAATCAGACGGACGATGTCCCTCATACCCCTCCTCCCGAGACGGACTCGATGACTGGCAGGAGACTCTAACAACGCATGACGTTGACTGTCAATGAAAATATGTTTCGTTTTTACAAATACGCAAACACTTTCGACTACCATCAGCGAAGCGGCTTCCGCGCGGCCATGCCGGCCACGACCATGCGGCGCGATACGGTTAATAATGAAAACATATTGCACATCTGGTACGGTTTCCTATGGTTTGGCGGCGCCAAGACGCGATCACCGTTGGAGTCAGTCGGCCGGTGCCCATTGGCCGGAGACGTCAGTGAGGGGCCTCCTCCAATCAGCCGGGAGGCTTGTGATGGCGACCTCGCGTGACGGACGCACCTGGAGCCCTCCGGTCCTGCACAAGCTTTGGGGCTACCCGTTCTGGGCCATCGGCTGGAGGCGCGCTGGAACGCGGCCCTCGAACGCTGCGTGAGCGGGAGGCGCGGCTTGCGGCGTTGATGCGCGGACGGTCCCCACGCAACAGGTCCTGGTCCAGCGCGCGGAGCCGGAAGCGTGGTCGTATGGGCGACTTCCTCACGCTGCTGGTGACCGAAAGAGATTGCTCATCGGCAGCAGACGCGCCTGGCCCGCCTGACGCGGCGGGCGCACTTCCCGTTTCTCAGACTATCGACGGCTTCAACTTCACCTATCAATCGTCGCTGCGGTTCCACATGCTGGGCTCGGCGTTGACGCCGGACTTTGTCACGGAGGGACGCTCGCTCGTCCTCACGGGCAACCCGGACGCGGGAAAGCGCACTTGACGATCGCGCTGTTCGAGGAGCTCAAGCTGGTCGAGCAATCGCCGCAGCAGAAAGGCGTGGTGATCCGTGAAACGCCCGACGAGCGCGTGGGCGCGGGCGGCGCGTTTGTCCCGCAGCCGGCCCAAGGATTCTGGTAGAGTGGTGGGTTCATGCAGCGTGCCAAGCGAGACTATACGATCGACGTCGTCGTGCGCGGGCTCGTGATCCTCGAGACCCTGGCCATGGCCGACCGGGATCTTGGCGTACTCGAGCTCAGCGAGATCGTGAAGATACCGGTCAGCACAGTCTATCGGCTGCTGAGCACACTCCAGAGCCGCGGCTGCGTCGAGAAAAACCTCGAGACCGACAAGTACCGCCTCGGCATTCGACTGTTTGAGCTTGGCATGGCCAGGATCAAGAGGCCCGAGTACCGGTCTTTTTCCATTGCCTTGAGAGCCCTTCAAAGCGAGATCAACGAGACCGTTTTCGTCGGAATCATTCGCGAGAACGAGGTATTGATCATCGACGAATTCTCGCAGTACCGGGGAATCGTCTTCAGCTCTCAACCCGGC
>JBOGIN010000677.1:0-6902 GCA_050742275.1 Vicinamibacteraceae bacterium | reverse complement strand
GGATTGAAGAGAGTCTAGACGGGTCGCCCTACTTGCTCGTCCTGGCGGACACGCGAAACGACAGAAAGCGCTTCGAGCGCGACATCGAGATGCTCTTGGAGCGACGCGTCGAAGGATTGATCGCGGTCGCTAACTCGCTCTCCCTGGAGATAGACCTCCTGACGGTGTTGAAGAAGCGGATCATTCCAACTGTCATCATTGGTCGGAAGCTTCGGCAGGCATCGATGAGCACCGTCGTCGTCAACAACGAGGCCGGCGGACGGCTGGCGTTGCAACATCTCTACCAGCTCGGTCACCGGCACATCGCGTTCATCACGGGCCCCAAGATTCTCGTCGACAGCGGCGACCGGTGGAACGGCGTTCTCACCTATGCGCAGGAGGTAGGCTTGGCGATCGACCCCAAGCTGGTCGTGGAGGTGAAGGGCCCAACGCCCAGCTATCAGAGCGGTTTCGCGCTGGCCCAGGAACTCGTGCGCCGGCGGAGGAAGTTCACCGCCGTCCTGGCGTTCGATGACATCACGGCGTTCGGCGTCATTCGTGCCTTGAACACCGCCTCCCGCCGCGTGCCTGAGGATTGCTCCGTCATCGGCTTTGACGACGTGTCGATGGCAGCCTGTTACAACCCTCCGTTGACGACGGTCCGTCAGCCGATGTCGGACTTGGGCTCGATTGGCGTCAAGCTCCTGCTGAACGCCGTGCAGACCTCATTGAAGAAGGCGCCGTTCGGCGCCGAGCACCTGCGGGTCGAGCCCGAGCTGGTCGTCCGTGAGTCCACAGCCCCGCCCCGCCTCGAGCGCTGAGGCGCGCGCCGGCCACGCGTGCGAGGAACACCTCACCGCGCCGAGCGTTCGTCCTTCGGGCCTCGAGGGTTCGACGCCCTCCCCTCGAGCTGATCCAGCATTGTCAGCAGTGTCGCCACGATCTTTGGAGCCGCCTGAACTTCGACGCGGTTCGTTCCCAACCAGGTCTCGTAGCCTCCCAAGGCGTGATGCTGAACGGTGGGCAGGTAGCCGTGGGCGCCATTTGCCAGAGAGACGGTGAACGTGTCGGGAATGGGACTCCGCTCCTTGAGCTCGAGCCCGATTTCCACGAACACTTCAAAGGGAATCGCGGCGATGGCCAGGTCGCCGATGCGCAGCGTCTGGAGGAGAATGTCAACATGAGGCGGAGCGTCCCGGAGCCGCAGGATCCGATCGGCATATATCCTTTCCCGCGGATGATTCTCGGGGGCGTCTTCCGGGCGCGCCAGGATTTCCTTCGCACGCGCGACCATCGCCCCGGTCGGCCGTCGGTTCTCCAGCGTGAGCTCCCGCTGGATCATGGTGAGCGGTACCCAATCGTGGTACTCGATGTCCTGCAGGCCTCGAAAGACCTCCGCCGCGACTTGATTGGCGACCAGGCTCATTCGGCCGTACGGGGGAAGTCGTTTTTGTCCACCCGTGAACTTGATGTTGTTGATGTTTCCACTGGTGCCGTTGGACAGCATGGCGACAAACGGCGGATCCTGCTCCTCGACGTTCAGCAAGTGGCTCATGCGCTCGGCGAAGGCGCCGAAGTAGTCGGCTGAGATGTGGCCATTCGGCACGCCGCCCACGTAGTGGAGCGAGTAGTTGGCGAGGAGCGCGATAGGGTGGCCCTCGATGGAGCGCACCGCGAGGAATCGGATTTCCGGGTCGGTGGGGCCGGCCGGCTTCAGCAGGTTCGGATCGCCGACCGTGGGATTCATGCGCACCTTGTCGGTGCCTCCAAAGGGATTGCTGAGATCGGCGCCGGGCTTCATGAACCAGCGACGATTGAATACCTGCTCCTGGAGGCGTCCCGACCCCCATCCAATCTGGGCGGGCGCGAGATTGTTCACCGCGCGCTGGATACCGTCGGCAATGCGACCGGCTAGAAACGTCTGGTAGTCGTCGAGAGGCGCCGTGTCGTCGTACGGGTTCGTCCCTCGGGCGGTGCTCGCGGAATGCGTGTGGGTGGACGCGACGAGGATACGCTCGGCCGGCAGTCCCGACCGCTTGGACGCCAATCGTTTGGCGTGGTCCAGAACGTTGCGGAGAACGCCCACGTTGTCCACCAACACAATGGCAATCCGGCTCTGGCCATCGTCGAGCACGAGGCAGCGCGCGTGCAGCTCGTCGTGGATGTGGGTGGCCGGTGTCGGGCTCCATCCACCGACGATGAGCTCACCGAGGGGCGGCGTGATATTGCTGGTGGCCGCTCCGGCCCGTAGCTGCCGGGCTGACGGCTCCTGGGCCGCCGCCGTCGTAGAGACGAGCAAGAGCAGGAGAACGGCGGCCGAGGTGGCAAAGCGCCGCCGACGTCTCGCGTGGCTGTGCGGGCATGCGATCCGAGAGATCATGTCGTCTCCGCAGGCTCACGCGAGCTCTGACAGCGCGACCGTGCGACCCTCGCGCGCAGAGCGATCGGCGGCGAATACGACCCGGTGCGATTGGAAGGCCGTCTCGAAGTCGGTCCAGGGCATCGGCTCTCCCTTGGTCAGACTGTCGACGAAAGACTGGAATTGTGGCCGATAGGGGTGGTCGGCCACGTCGCCGGAATCGACGAGTGGCGTTCCCAGCGTGCTCCACCGGTCCTTCATGAGCCCCTTGAGCCGCTGCGAATAAAACCGATTGTCCAGGAGGCTGCCCTCACTCCCGACCAGATGAATGTGAAAGTAGTAGGGTTGGAGACAATCGGTCACCGAGGCCACTTTGCCCAGTCGTCCGTCTTTGAACTTCAACAGGGTCACCGAGGTCGTGTCGTACTCGTACGGCGCGAAGATGGCGCTCTTGGAGCGATTGCTGTAACTGGTCACTTCCTCCACTTCGGCGTCCATGAAGTGCAGCAGGAGGTCGAGGGCGTGGCATCCGGCGGTCAGGAGGCTGCTTCCCCCGAAATCGCGCTTGATGTTCCAGGAGAACTGGCCGTACCAAGGCCCGATGCCGTGATAGTAGTCCACTTCGGCGTAGTGGAGCTGGCCCAGGAGCCCCTGGTCCAGGGTGGAGCGGATCGCCAGGGCGTGCTGGCTGAAACGGACCTCGAAACAGACGCACGCCTGGACGCCCGACGCGCGAATGGCCGTCCGCACGGCGTTGGCGGCGTCGATATCGAGGGCGAGTGGTTTTTCGATGATGAGGTGCTTGCCGGCTTTTGCGGCGGCGATCGCCTGTTCCGGATGCAGCGGATGTGGCGTGCAGATATCGATGATATCGATGGCGGGATCCTTCAGCATGGTGTCGAGGTCCTGGTAGGCGCGCAGCGGCACGCCGAACCGCCGCTGCAGGTCCTGCTCGTTCCATTCCCTGCGCGAGCAGATCGCCGTCACGCGTGCGCCCTCGACCGCCTTCAGCGCTTCGATGTGCGCGCCCGCGACCCAACCGAGACCGACGATGCCAATGTTCAGCTCACTCATGTGTTCCTGATCTCCCTGCAACGATGCTGCACCTGAAGCCCTTGACGATGTGGGACCGTTATTGTAAAAGCTTACATTAATTCGATTGAATCCTGCCCTTGCGCTCTCCGACGTCCATTCGAGAGCCCGAAGCTCGACGTGATGAGTGGAGTGTGTGGCTCTCGAGGGTTCGTGTACGTTCTCGACAGGCAATGCGTGCCTGCGTGCGTGTGAGGAGGATCATGATGGGAACGCGCAGCGGTTCTCGGCCCTGCCTGTGGCTCGTGGTGTGCGCGCTCGCCGCGGCAAGCGTCACGAGCCGCGCGGCCGCTCAGGAAGTCACGGCGAGTGTCTATGGTGTGGTGCGGGACGCCACCGGATTGGCGATTCCAGGCGTCGCGGTGCAGTTTCGCAGCGTCGAGACCAACCGGGTCTGGCGTGCGGTGACCGACGACACCGGCAGCTATACGATCCCCTCTCTGCCAAACGGCACGTATGAGGGGTCCGCGCAGCTCGATGGCTTCAACCGGGCCGTGGTCACGGACATCGTGCTGCGCGTGAACGACAAGCGGCGCGTGGTCTTCGTGCTCGAGGCCAGCGATCTCGAAGAGACGGTCACCGTGCAGGCCGATCTGGTCGCGGTCGACACCGCCTCGGGAACGACCAGCAGCGTGATGAGCGGCGACGACATGCGGGCGCTCCCGTCGGTCGGGCGCAACGTGATGCCGCTGGCCATGGACATGCCTGGGGTCGCGGGGCCCAACACCAGCGACGAACGCGCCGGCCAGTGGCAGTCGGTGAACGGGATTCGCCCCACGCACAACTCCTGGCTCATCGATGGGGGGTACAACATCGACACCGGCGGAAACTGGGGCATGCCGCTGGCGCCCAATCAGGAGACGGTCGCAGAGTTCCGGGCCATCCGGGGCAACTACAGCGCAGAGTTCGGCACCGGAGGCGGGAGCACCTTCAACGTCATCACCAAGGCGGGCAGCAATCAGTTCAGCGGATCGGCGTCGTGGTACCACCGTAACGAGAAGTTGATGGCGCGCGACTTCTTTTCTCCGGAGATCGAGCCGTTCCGTAACAACGACATCGGCGCCACCGTCGGCGGGCCCGTGATCATCCCTGGTCTCTATCGCGGACGCGATCGGACCTTCTTCTTCGCGTTTGTCGGGACACGCACGGAGCGCCGCGATGAGCGCTCGACGTCGAAGCTGCCGGAGATGGCGTACAGGACCGGTGACTTCAGTGCGCTTGGGACGACCATCATCGATCCGCAGACCGGCCAGCCGTTTCCCGGCAACGTGATTCCTGCTGACCGTATCGACGCCTTCGCGCGCACATACACCGACCTCTACCCGCAGACGAACTACTCCGACGCTCAGGGCAACAACCATACGGTGCTCCGGCCAGAGAAGTCTGACCTGCCCCAGCTCAACTTCCGCGTGGATCATCACTTCAACGAGCGTCATCGCATCTTCGGCCGCTACATCTACGAGAATTCGAAAGTCAACGGCTACGCGTCGCCAGGCTTCGATTTCCACGCCAACAGCAGCCGCAGCCCGCGCAACAACACCGTCATCAACTTCTATTCGATCTTCACGCCCAATCTGCTCAACGAGGCGAGCTTCACCCGCAGCCACAATCGGATCATGAACTTCCCGCCGCTGTTCCCCCGCGATGAATTCGGGCTGGGGATCCCTGAGCTGGTGCCCCAAACGGCGGAGAACTATCCAATTGACAGCCTGAACCTCGCGGCGATCCCGAGCCCGGCGGCGGCGATTGACCTCACGAGCTACGAGGGCTTTCCGGCCTCGGCCTTCTGGAGCAACTACCAGTCGATCTTCGACATCAAGAACCACCTCACCTGGCTGCGCGGTCCGCACACGGTCAAGATGGGGTTCGATTACGCGTACGAGAAGAAGTTCGAGCCCGCGGATACCAACGTCTTCGGGGCATTCAGCTTCGACGGCCGGTTCACGGGCGATGCGTACGCCGACTTCCTCCTGGGGATGGCCGACAGCTACACCGAGTCCAGCGCGGTGTCGTTCAACGACAACCGGCGGCACGCGTTCGAAGCGTACGTGGACGACAGTTGGGAAGTGGCGAACCGTCTGACGCTCAACCTCGGGCTGCGCTACTCGCTGTTCAGGCCGGCCACCGAGCCGGACGGGCGCTTTCGAAGCTTCATCCCCGAGGCCTACGATCCCGAGGCGGCCGTCACCGTGCTCCCGACCGGCGAGATCCCGCCCACCGGCGGCGACCCCTTGAATGGCATCGTCGATCCGAGTGACCACTGGGACTACACGCCGTGGAACTTCGCGCCGCGGCTTGGTTTCTCCTACGACATCTTCGGGACCGGCAAGACGGCGTTCCGTGGCGGCTATGGCCGCTACTACAGCCGCGAGATCCTGGGGGCGTTCATCCTCATCGCCTCCAACCCCCCGTTCCAAGAGCGGCTGGAGCTGGAGAACACGAGGCTCAGTGATCCCGATCGCGGGACCACGGGCGACTTCGACTTCCCGATCAACCTGAGCGCCATCGACCCGAACCAGCGGATCGCCTATACGGACCAGTGGAACGTCAACGTCCAGCAGTTGTTGGGCACCGCCGTCGTGCTCGAGGTCGGCTATGTTGGCACGCGCGGACGCAACATGATGCGCTCGCGCGACATCAACGAAGGGCCCTTGAGCGCTGACGTGCCTGCGGGCCGTCTCTCTGCCAACGCGCTGCGTCCTTATCAAGGATGGGGACAGATCTCGTGGCGCGAGCAGACCTACGCGTCGGACTATCACGGCTTGCAGGTGGGCATCGACGGCCGGGTCCAGCGGAACCTGCGGGTGAAGGCCGCCTATACCTGGTCGCGGACGCGGGACAATGCCGAGAACCGTGCCCACATTTACGGGGCGAGCGCCTATAACAACAAGATGCCCGACCTCCTCGTGGGGCCCGCCTCGTTCGACACGCCGCATCGCTTCGTCGGAAGTGCGATTTACCAGATCCCGTGGCTCGCCGACCGTCGGGACCTCCTGGGGGCGATTGCCGGTGGGTGGACGATCTCGACCATCTTCACCGCCGAGACCGGTTACCCCTTCACGCCGACGATTGGCGTCGATCGGGCGGGGATCGGGGCCGAGCGGGATCAGAGGCCTGTCCTGGCCGGCGATTGGGAGCTGGACGATCAGACCGTCGATCGCTGGTTCAACACCGACGCCTTCGAGATGCCGGCGCCGGGGACGTTGGCGGCGACGCCACGCAACTTCATGCGGCTGCCCGGGAGAAGCAACTGGGACATCTCGATGTCGAAGTTCTTCCCGCTGGGCGGGACCGCGAAGCTCGAGGCGCGTGTGGAGGCATTCAACGCGTTCAACACGACACAGTTCTCGGGCGTGGGGAGCAACATGAGCGACGACGACTTCGGCCAGGTGACCACCGCACATTCGGCGCGCAGGCTGCAATTGGGCGCCCGCCTCACCTTCTGAACATGGCGGCAGTAAAGACTCTGGAG
>JBOGIN010000676.1:0-6598 GCA_050742275.1 Vicinamibacteraceae bacterium | reverse complement strand
CTTGAAGGCAGGCACGGCCACCAAGATGGTCCTCAACATGCTGACCACGGTGAGCATGGTCCGCACCGGCAAGACGTACGGCAACCTCATGGTGGACGTGCAAACCGGGTCCGAGAAGCTGCGTGACCGCGCGCGGCGGATCATCGGCATCGTGACCGGTTTGGACTACGACGCGGCGGACAAGCTGCTCAAGAAATCCAAGGGGAACGTCAAGGCCGCCATCGTCATGGCCAAGACCGGCTTGCCGCTCAACAAGGCGATCAGCCGGCTCCGCTCGGCCGACAGCTCGATGCGCGACGCCATTGGCGAGGACATCGAGCCCCGGCTCCGCGAGCTCCTCGGTAAGAGCAGCGACGAGTGACCTCACACGGCCTTGTACCGTGGCAGGCTCGCAGCGCCTCGCGCTTCGGCCAGCGCAATCAGCACGGCTCCATAGGCCGGCTCCTCCGGCAACCGCCGAACGGTGCCGTGCGGCGCGACCTGCGGCAGGAGCAGCGTGAGCGACGACACCAGCACCGGCACCACCTGGAAGATGCCACCCGCCAGCACGACTGGAAACGCCTCGTGCGCCATATCGAGCTGCTTGACGACCGAGGCGGTTGACGCCACCAGCTCGCGTGCCGCTCGATCGAGGATGCTGGTGGCCATGCCGTCACCCTCCTCGTGGGCGCGCTGGACAGCGGCAGCCAGCTTCGCGATGGCGCTCGGTCGAAGCGCGCGCGTGTAGACTTCCCGCACGAGATCCTGAGGCCGCTCGATACCGAAGTGTGCCAGCACATGGCGCGTCAGCGCGGTCGAGCCGCCCCGGCCGTCCGCCGCGCGCACCACCGCCCGCAGCGCGTGCCGGCCCAGCCAGTAGCCGCTGCCCTCGTCTCCCAGCACGTAACCCCAGCCGCCGGCGCGTGCCGCCTCGTTCCGCGCATTGCGCCCGTAGGCAATCGATCCCGTCCCAGCGATCACGGCGACACCAGGACCGTCACCAACGCCCGCGGTGAGCGCAATGAGCGCGTCGTTGGTCACGACCACCCGTGCCCGGTATCCAATGCGCCGCATCACGGCATGAACAACCTCTGCATCCTCGTCGCGGTCCACGCCCGCGATGCCAAGACAGATCGCGCGTGGCACGATGGCGCTGGCTCCAATGGCCTCTTCCATGACCTCGTGGAGCGTCTTCTCCACCTCCAGCTCGCCCTGTGACTGCAGGTTGGCGCCCGCCCCTTGCGCCCGCGACATCACCCTGCCCTGGGCATCGGCAAGCAGGCAGACGGTCTTGGTTCCTCCGGCATCGATTCCGAGCACGTGCATCGCGGTCGCTCGCCGACGGAGTATACTCGGTTCGCGAGCGCGCACGCTCAGCTCTCTTTGCACGTAGCGCGCGGCCTTCAGAGCCTGTGAAGAATTCAAGTAGGGGCCGCCTTTAGGCGGCCCATGACGGCGCGAGTTCGGGCCCTATCGGCCATGGAGGTCCGCCTAAAGGCGGACCCCACGAATTTATTCACACGCTCTTCAGGCCCTCTCGCTACGTACTGATCGTGGTAGCTTCGCCCCGGAGAGATCGTACATTGCACTCACGTGAAGCAGAGCGGGCCCAGAAGCTCGACACGTCCGTCCACCTCGCATTCAGACTCTTCCACCTGACCCTTCTGCTCGCCGCGCTCGCGGGCGCGACGACACTCATCGTCAACGCAGCGCCGGCGCAACTGGCCCCACAGCGGACCGCCTCGAGCCCGGAGAGCTCGTCGCGTGAGGTTCGTGCGCTGTGGGTCACGCGCACGTCGCTCGTCTCATCGGCCGACATCGCCAAGGTCGTCGACGCCGCCGAGCGCTACGGCTTCAACACGCTCCTGGTCCAGGTACGCGGCAGAGGCGACGCGTATTTCAATGGTGGTCTCGAGCCGCGTGCGGAGCTGCTCGCCAGCCAGCCAGCGTCGTTCGACCCGCTCCACGAGCTCATCGCGACCGCGCACCCCGCGGGGATCGAGGTCCACGCCTGGATCAGCGTGAACCTCGCGTCGAGCGCAACGACGCTACCAACCTCACGAGACCATGTCGTTCGCGCGCACCCGGAGTGGCTCATGGTCCCGCGCGACTTGGCTCAACGCCTTGGCAGGCTCGATCCGAACCATCCCGAGTACCTGCGGCGACTGGCGGCATGGACGCGGGCGCACAACTGGCAGACCGAAGGGCTCTTCGTCTCCCCCATCACGGCGGATGCGGCAAACCATACGATTGGGGTCGTAACCGACCTGGTGCGGCGCTATCCTGTGGACGGCGTCCATCTCGACTACGTGCGCTATCCCAACGCGGAGTTCGACTATTCGCGCACGGCACTGGAGGCGTTTCGTGCGGAGCTGCTCCCGGAGCTCGCGCCCGAGACACGCCGGCGGCTGGACGAGAAGCGCGAGTCCGCAATCGCGGCATACGCAGAGGCCTTTCCGGATGCGTGGGAGGCGTTTCGCCGTGCGCGGCTCACGCACCTCGTCGAGCGGCTCGCCGGCACGGTGCGAGCGGTCCGGCCGAACGTGCTGATGAGCGCGGCCGTCATCCCGGATCCGGCGGAAGCCACCGACACTCGACTGCAAGCATGGCCGGTGTGGCTCGAGCGGGGCCTCATCGACGTCATCTGCCCCATGATGTACACATCCAGCGCGAAGCGGTTTGCCGGCCAAGCGGAGCTCGTTCAGGGCGCGGCAGGTCAGGCGGTGTGGGCCGGCATCGGCGCCTGGCAGCTCTCCCCCGCCGAAACGGTTCAGCGCATCAAGGCGGCACGGGCGCGCGACTTCGCCGGTGTGGCGCTCTTTTCCTATGACAGCCTGGCTGCACGCCGGCGTCCGTTCCTCACGATGGTGGACGCGCACGCCTTCCAGGACGCCACCAACGGCGCGCCAGGCTCGCGATAGGCTGGTATCGTCGAACGGCAAGCCGTGACGCATCCCCTTTCCGTGCGAACGCGGCTAGTGGTGCTCGCGGTGCTGTGCGTCGTGGCCTTTGCCTCCGGTCTCGTCATCTCGTCCATTGGCCCGACCATACCGGACCTCGCGAGGCGCGTGTCATCGACGCCAGGCGCCCTTGGCGCGCTGTTCACGGCGCTGTTCCTGGGAACGCTGATTGCGCAGTCGGCCACGTTCCTGTGGGCCGACCGAATTGGCTTGCGTCCCGTGCTCCTGGCGGGCGTGCTGCTCTACGGGTGCGGCACGATCGGCCTGGCGGTGTCGGGCTCGATGACGACGCTCATGTTCTCGGCCCTCGGCATGGGCATCGGCTGGGGGTTTGCCGGACTCACCATCAATGTCCTGCCCTCGCAGATCACCACGCGCCGCCTGAGTGTCGCGCTGAACTTCTTGAACTTCTGCTACGCCATCGGGGCTATCGTTGGTCCCCTGCTCGTGGCCTTCGCGCTGCGGCGCTGGCACAGTGCCGGTGCCGCGCTCCAGACAGGTGGGGTCCTCCTGCTTGCGTGCGCGCCCCCCGTCATGGCCCTGGTGCCACGTAGGGCTGGTGTGGCCACGGTGAGCCTCTCCGCAACGCCTCAGCGTCTCCGCTCTTCTCCGCTCCTGTGGACGCTTGGCCTGCTGGCGTTTCTCTACGTGGGCATCGAGAACGGGACTGGCGGCTGGACGCCGACGTATCTCATGCACACCTTGGCGCTGGATGAAGCGCGCGCCGCGAGCCACACCGCGCTGTTCTGGATTGCGCTGTGCGGCGGCCGGCTGCTCGGCACCCTGCTCGGCATGCGGGCTGGCGCACGGTTGCTCCTCAGGTGGAGCCTCGTTGGAGCTGTATGTGGAAGCGCCCTGGCCCTGATCACGGTCGGACAGCACCGGCCGACGCTTCTTGCGCTCGTGATTGTCGGCGCGGCGTTCGGACCCATTTACGCAAGCATCGTCGAGCTCGTCACGAGCGCCTTCCCCCGCCGGCCGAGCGCTGCCATGAGCGTGGCCTCGGCGCTTGGCGCCGTCGGCGGCATGGTGTTGCCCTGGCTACAAGGGATCTCGCTCGAGTGGGTCGGTGGATGGGCAATGGGCGCCGTTTTGCTCGCGGCGGCCACCGGGATGACGCTGTGCGCGATGCTTGCGGACTCGCTAGCCGTGAAGCGCTCCATCAAGGGACCAGGCACCGCGTGAGCGATGCCTGGCCGGCCGTGAACGTCTACCGAAGGGGCGATCAGCGGCCGCGCGGGTGGGAGCCTCTCATCCATTCGAGATCCCGGTCGCACTACCGCGCCGCTCTCGTTGTGCGCGACACGCACCTCCCTGCGCATCGGCACGACTTCGGAAAGACGTTTTCGGTTCCTTGTAATGTACCGGAACGCTAGCGCGCGGTCAATTGAAACCCTCACGGGCGGCCCATTTAACCCTCTCGCACCTTTCGCACGTAGCGCGCGGCCTTCAGAGCGTGTGAGTAAAAATTCGTGGGGTCCGCCTTTTCGTGGGGTCCGCCTTTAGGCGGACCTACATGGCCGATAGGGCCCGAACCGCGCCGTCATGGGCCGCCTAAAAGGCGGACCCCTACTCGAACTCTTCACAGGCTCTTCAGGCCGCGCGTCGAGGGGGCTGGGCCCCTCGCTACGTATTGCTCATAGCAGTGAGAATCAACCGACCAGGGCGGTCGTAGAGACGTCTTACATGCGCGGGCTTACTGGACTCGCGGGGAGCCAAGACCAGATCGGGGGGCTTGTGTACTAGGCTGGTTCGGCCCGACACCACCCTGCGGTGACCCGATACCGCTTGGGCGGGATCCTTGGCCGGGCCCCTGGCTGCCGGCGCCAGGCCCACCCGGTGGTTGTCCGGGCTGCGTACCCTGCTGGCCAGGTGCGCGGAATTGCGGCATGGCATCCTGGATCGTGACCACCCACTTGTCGTAATGGTCTTGTCCTTTGAAGATCTTGATCGATTCACCGGTGTTCTTGCTGGCGACACCCACCATGCCGCCGGGGATGAACTTGGCGCTGGTGTCCAGCTGCTCTCCCGGCTTGAATGGTTCGGTGCGATCGTCTTGCCCCTCGGACGCATCCCCGGGATCGCTTCTCCCGACGTGGCTCGTGCCAAGCCCCACACTGCGCTGGCCGATCTGCCGCCCCTGGCCCTGTCCAAACTGCGCCGACCCGAACCCTCCGCCCCCTTGCTCCCGTTCTTGCCTCGGCGAGCCCGGTTCTCGCGGGTCGGTTCCCGGAAACTGCCCTGGCAGCAGCTCCCCCGCACGAACCACGCGGAACTCGCCGTCGGGCGACAGCGGATCCTTGTACTTCTTTCGCAAGAACTTTTGCTTGATCAGGATTTCAACCGAGGTTGGATAGGCCCCAGGGTACTTCCGTTGAAACAGCATCAGGGCCCGGGCGTACTGCCGCGAGCGGAAGATCCACTCTTCTTCCCGCTCCCGCTGCATCATGTGCTGCCACGCGGGGAGCGCCGTAGCCATCACGATGGACATCACGGCGATGCTCACCAGCAACGCCGCCATCGCGTAGCCGCGCTCTCCGCCGTGCCGCGCGCCTTGACCCCCTAGAACCATGCCGATATCATCCTTGACGCCTCTTATGGTAGCACCTCCGCCTGCCACGAAGCCCCGTCGCACCCGTCGATCCCTATTGGTCATCGTCCTGCCCCTCCTCCTTGCCGCCGGCGGATTCATCGTGCAGGGCTGCGACAGCCTGCCGTTGACTGCCCCAGGTGACTCCTCGCTCAGCCTCCACACGAGCAGCACGTTCGCCGAACTGGGAGGCTCCGTCGAGCTCACCGCGATTGTGACCGAGGAGGCTGGCACCCCCGTTCACAACGGCACGAGCGTTACCTTTACGACGACGCTGGGCACGCTGGAGCCGGCGCAGGCTCACACCAATGATGGCAGAGCCACCTCGCGGCTGCGGTTCGGCAATGAGGCTGGGATTGCGTTCGTGGAAGCGTTCTCCGGAGAAGCGACAATCGACGGGGAGCCCTTAGAGATACGGGTCGGCGCCGCGGCAGCGACGACGGTCACCCTCGCGGTGAACCCGAGCAGCCTGCCTTCCGGCGGCGGCACCGCCACCGTGATTGCGCTCGTGACGGACGATGACAATCGACGGCTTCCGGACGTCCCGGTGACCTTCACGGCCACGGCCGGCACGCTTGGGAGCTCGCGCGTCGTCACCAACCAGAACGGCGAGGCCCGTACGACCATCACGACGACACGCGAGACAGAGATCACAGCAACCATCGGTGAAGCCACGGCCACCGAGACGCTTGCCGTGAACGACTTGCCGCAGATCTCGGTGACAGTCTCGCCCGCGGGCGGTGTTGTTGAGACCGACGACGTGGTGACGTTCGACATCACGATAGAAGCGCAAGAGAACGGCAGCCCCGTGCGCGAAGCGTCGATTTCCTTCGGCGACGGTGGCAGCCAGTCGCTTGGCGCGCTGAACGGCAGTACGACGATCACGCACCAGTACACCTCCCCCGGCGCTTACACGGTTCGCATTACGGCAACCGATACGGCTGGCGAGCACGTGGAACAAGTCCTGACGGTTACGGCCGTCGAGCCGGAAGAGGGAGGGTAACCGCCACGGAGTGACGAGTGGTGGAGTACGTGGCGAGGTGCCTTCAGAGCCTGTGAAGAATGCAAG
>JBOGIN010000675.1:0-5322 GCA_050742275.1 Vicinamibacteraceae bacterium | reverse complement strand
GCGCGGCCTAAAGGCCGCGCGCTACGTAATTTATTCACAGGCTCCGAAGGCCCCTCGCTACGAGAGCATCAGAAGGTAATCTTGGCCGCGAGCTGAACCTGGCGGGCGGGAAACGTCGATCTGATCGTGCCAAAGGCGCCACTCGAGAGGTCACCGTTGGGCGCCCCGAAGTTCGACTCGTTCAGGACATTGAAGCCCTCGGCGCGAATCTCGAGCCTCGTCTCCCGACCGAATGGCAGCGGGAACTCCTTCTGCACCGCGAGATCCAACTGGTAGAAGGGATACCCGCGCACGACGTTGCGCCCTGCGTTGCCGAAGGGCTCCGTCGGCGGCGGCAAGACGATGTTGTCCTTGTCGAAGTAGTGGTCGATGGACCGCTCTCCCTCCGGCGCCATTGGATCGCCGAGGAGGTTTGGCCGGAGCCCGACGCCGCCGAGAAACGAGGGAAGACCCGACGTGACCGGCGTCGGACCGGAGGTGTTGTACCGGAGGTTGACCGTCCGTCCGCTCCGCATGGTGTAGATGCCGCTGATCTGCCAGCCGCCAAGGACACCTTCCAGCAGCGGTGGCAGCCGATTCCCGAACCTCTGCCCTCGACCAACGGGCAGGCTCCACACGACGCTGGTCACGTTCATCAACGGCACGTCATACGCCGACAAGCCCCGGTCGGCATCGATATCGTAGATATTTTGCGGCGTGCCGGAGCTGCCGTTCGGCTCCTCGAGCACCTGGCTGACGTTGTCGATGGCCTTCGACCAGGTGAACGAGTTGAGCACGTTCACGTTGGACGCCCGATACTCGAAGCGCGCCTGGAAGCCGTGATAGCTGGAGAATGCCTCCGGCAGGACGGCGGAGATCGTTCCAAAGCCGTGCAGAGGCCGTCGTGCCTGCAGCGTGAGATTGGGATCTTCGCCCGGGAGCGGTGGGCGCGCCTGGTTGAAGTCGGCCAGCATCGCCAGATTCTTGGCGTTGTTACCCACATAGCCGAGGTCGATGACGACCTCGTCGGTCAGCTTTCGCTGCACCGAGAAGTGCCAGTTTTGGATCCGGCCGGCAGGCGACTCGCGTGGAATGTAGAGAATTACGTCGTTCGGCAATCTCGGCGGATAACCTTGCTGCGTGGTGCGGAAGCAGTCGACGAACTCGTCACCGCGGCACAACCCGACGTGCTCGGAGCCCTCACGTTCCGTCAAGCTCTGGGTGACGGTGGCCCGCGTGATGATCGGGTAGTTGGTCGCCAGCAGTCCGGCGCTCGCCAACCGGTTGACGTGAACGTAGCCGATGCCGTAGCCGCCGCGGAGCACGGTGTCGTCGGTGAGCTGAAAGGCAAAGCCAAGGCGCGGCGCAAAGTTGTTGCGATCCGGATCAACGAGCGCCCGTTCCGACACCGATCCGTCCGACGCCATGACGATCGAGTTGGTCTCGGGATCGAAGTTCGACATCCTGTTCTCCGCTTCGTAGTAGGGCGTCATGTACTCGTATCGCAGGCCCATGTTCAACGTCAGCCTCGAATTGAGATTGAAGTCGTCCTGGACGTACGCGTAGTAAGCGCGCTGGCGCATCTTGGCCACGATGAGATTGGCCCATTGGTACTGCGTCCGCGCGCCGACATAGAAATCGGCGAGGTTGTAGAGGCTGCTCGCGTCGGCATCGGCCGGGCGGCTGAGCTCGCTGCTGTAGGTGTCGAGCCCGTAGAGCGGGTTCGTATCCTGCACGTCCGTGTTCATCGCCAGAAGCTCGAAGCCCACCTTCACGCTGTGTCGGCCGAAGACGTTCGTCACGCTCACGCGCGGATTCAACGTGAACGGGTTCTGGAACTGCGGGTTGGTCGACTGACGTCCCAACTGTGAGAAGCCGGTGATGGTTTGCGGCGTCAGGCCGCCCGTGAGCGCCGGATCGTTCTCCGGCAGGCCGGTGATCCCGTACAGCTCGCGCATGCTGGGACCGCCAATCGGCGTCGGCTGCTTGCCCGCCTCCATCCGGGAGATACCGAGCCGCGCGTCCAGGACGGACGAGGAACCGAGGACGTACGTGGCGCCGAGGACGAGCTGTTGCGAGAGGACGTCGATGAAGCCGTTTTGGCCACCGCCCGACGGTCCGTCGATATTCGGTGCTTCGAAGGCGTCGTTCTTCTGCTGTCCCAGGCGCACGAATGCGGACAACGAATCGCTGAACTTGTGATCCAGCCGCAGGTTGAGCTTGTTGTAGTCGCTCTCGTTCGGCACGCTCTTCTGGTAGTTGCTGCTCGTCGCGCCCGGCACATTCGGCGCCGGAAGCTCGCTCAGCACCTTGCGCGCAAAGTCAGTGAGTGGAATGCGTGTCCCGGCGGCATACCGCTCGCCGGTGAACGGGTTCGCCACCGGAACGCTCAGGACGCCCTGGCGCTGCTCGAGCGTGGGAATCGTCGAACACACGAGCGTGCGCTGCGTCTGCCGGAAGCCCTCGTAGTCCATGAAGAAGAACGCACGGTCGCGCACGACCGGACCGCCAACGACGAAGC
Source organism: Vicinamibacteraceae bacterium (assembly GCA_050742275.1). Classification (GTDB taxonomy): domain Bacteria; phylum Acidobacteriota; class Vicinamibacteria; order Vicinamibacterales; family Vicinamibacteraceae; genus WHTT01. The sequence goes on along the minus strand of JBOGIN010000675.1, from coordinate 2,822 downwards.
CAAACTGGTTGCGGATGAGCGACGGCTTGCTGCCGCCGGTCGGCTTGAAGAACCCCGTGGCGTTCAGCACGGTGTTGCGATGGAACTCCCAGAGACTGCCGTGGAGATCGTTGGTCCCGCTGCGATACGACGCGTTGACCACGGCGCCGCCGCTGCGTCCGTACTCGGCGCTGTAGTTGTTCGTCTGCACCTTGAACTCGGCCACCGCGTCGGGCGACACCTGAATCACCTGATTCGAGAAACCTTGGTTGCTCGTTCCGTACGCGTTGTTGTCGATGCCATCGAGCTGGAAGTTGTTCATCGTATTGCGCAGGCCGTTGACGTTGAACGAGCCCTCGCGCCCGCTGGTGCCGATCCCGTTCTGGTTGGACTCGAGAACGCCCGTCGTGAGCAGCGACAGGTTGGCGTACGACCGGCCATTGAGTGGGAGACTTACGATCTGCCGCCGCTCGATCACCTGGCCGCGCTCGCTCGAATCGGTCTCGAGCAGCTGCGGTGACGCGGTCACGAGCACCTCGTCACCAATCGTGCCGACGTGCAAGGTCAAGTCGACACGCTGGCGCGCGTTGACGGCCACCCTCACGTTCTTCGCGGTCGCGGTGGAAAACCCCTGGAGCTCTGCCGTGATTGCATACGTGCCGATCCGGACGTTGGGGAACAGATAGTTGCCTTGCTCGTCCGTATGACCCACCGTGGCGATACCCGTTTGGGTGTTCTCCAGCGTGATGGATGTGCCGGGCAGGACACCGCCCGTGGCATCCCGCACCGTGCCCAGGACCACGGCGGTATCGAACTGGGCATGGACTGGCGTCATGTGACGGGCGAGCAATGCGCCGCAAATCCAGACGACGGACGTCCACCGCAAACGGGAGAGCGTTGTGGTCACAGGCATTTCTCCTGGTCGGGCCCCGCCGCGAGAGTTGGCGCGGTGGGGTGACTGGGCGGCCAGACGGGCCGCAAACGGATTAGGGACAGCAGGTCGTGTAGACGAGGACGAGGTTACTGCCATCCTGTTTTCGTGGCATGACGACGATGTGAAGATACCGTAACGGTTGGGCGACCGTTATTCGCGCGGCCGGCTCACCGATTTGCGCGGTGGGACGCATCGCGTTTACCGTAGAGCGTGAACGTTTACATCCCGCAGGGAGGTGTCATGACGTCCATGACGAGCCGACGACGCTTTCTCGCCCAGCTCGCATCGTCGAGCGCGGCGTTGGCCAGCGCATCCTGGCTCACCGGCATCGGATATGCGCAAGGGCGAGGTCCCGCCCGGACGATCATCAACCGCGCCCGCACGCGCGCCGTCCTCGATCGACGGCTGTTGGGTGCCTTCCTGGAGCATCTCGGACGGGCCATTTATACAGGCGTCTACGAGCCAGACTCACCGCTGGCCGACGAGAATGGCTTTCGCTCCGACGTGATCAAGGAAGTTCGCGAGCTCGGCGTGCCCATCATGCGCTATCCGGGCGGCAACTTCGTCTCCGGGTACAACTGGCTCGATGGCGTCGGGCCGAAAGACCAACGGCCCACGGTTCTGGAGCGGGCCTGGAACTCGCTGGAGACCAATCAATTCGGCACCAACGAGTTCATCGAGTGGTGTCGGCTCGTCGGCACCGAGCCACTGCTCGCCTTCAACCTCGGCACCGGCACGCCGGAGAAAGCTGTCGCGTACGTCGAATACTGCAACCTCGACAAGGGAACGAAGTGGAGCGACCTTCGCCGCCAGCATGGATACCAAAAGCCACACGATGTCCGCTACTGGTGCTTGGGCAATGAGATGGACGGGCCGTGGCAAATGGGGCACATGCCTGCCCGGGAGTACGGGCGCAAAGCGCGCGACACCGCTCAGCAGATTCGCGTTCTCGATGACACGCTCCAGCTCATCGCGTGCGGCTCGAGCAACACGATAATGCCGACCTATCTCGTCTGGGATCGTGAAGTGCTCGAGGAATGCTACGACCAGGTTGACGCGATCTCGCTGCACAACTACTACGGCAACACCCCCGAGCTGACCGGCGACGATACGTCCCGCTATCTCGCCATGAACCTGGACATGGAGCGGCAGATTCATGAGATTGCCGCGGTGTGCGATTACGTCCAGGGCGTGCTCAAGTCGCCCAAGCGCCTCTGGCTGTCGTTCGACGAATGGAACGTCTGGTACCGGGCGCGCAGCGGCCGGTTCGTGGACGGCCAGCGACGGTTTGCGCCGCGCCTGTTGGAGGAGCAATACAACCTGGAAGATGCGCTGCTCGTCGGCGGCTTCTTGAACACGCTGCTCCGGGAGTCGGAACGCGTGCGGGTGGCCTGCCTGGCCCAGATCATCAACGTCATCGCGCCGCTCATGACGAACGAGAAGGGCGTGCTGCGCCAGACCATCTACTATCCGTACGGGTGGGCGCTCAAATACGCGCGGGGCCAGGTGCTCGATCTCTTGGTCGAGTCCGAGACCTATCCGGTTCGTGCGGAGGGCTTGCGGCCGGACTTCGCCCGCGACGATCGGGTGCCGTACGTCGACGTTGCCGTCACCGTCGATACGAGCCGCAAGGAGGCCTGCGTGCTGGCGCTCAATCGCGACCTCGATTCCGAGCGTGAATTAATTCTCGATTGGCGCGATCCAACACCCAAGGGCGTGCTCGCCAGCCAGACGTTGACCGGGACGGACCTGAAGGCCGCCAACACGTTCGAACAGCCGACACGCGTGACGCCGCAGCAGCTCGACGCGCCGCAGGCGGCCGCGACGATGACGCTGAAGCTGCCGCCGCGCTCCTATAGCGTCTTTCATCTATCGACGACGTAATCTCTGCAATCCCGCGCGTACGTGG
>JBOGIN010000674.1:0-10243 GCA_050742275.1 Vicinamibacteraceae bacterium | reverse complement strand
CTGGATGCGCGGCCACCAGCGCCCGCGCGGCGGACGTCCCCGCGAGATGTCGAATACCTGAAAACCGTAGTCGGACGTCAGGCCGGCCTCGAACTCCTTCCACGGCGTGTCGTGATGCCAGACCGGTCCGCCGGTCGCGCCGACGTGTCCCTCCGCATCCCGCGCAAACAGGTCGACGTACCGTGCGCCCCACGCGGCGTCCACGGGCAACGCATCGTCATCGATGAACGCCACGACGTCACCCGCCGCCGCTGCGATACCGAGATTTCTCGAGTGTGACAGGTTCCGCGTCGGACAATCGACGACCTTGATTCTCCGCTTCCACTCCTCGAGCAGGGACGCCGTTCCGTCGGTCGAGGGACCGTTGACCACGATCACCTCGAGCTCGCAGTCGGTCAAGTGGTCGAGCGTCGCGAGAAGTCGCCGGAGATAGGCTTCCCGGTTGTACGTGTTGATGACGATGCTGAGTCGCATCTTCTTACAAGTAGCCCAGGCTCCGATCGAGAACCACGTACGAACGCTGGATCAGAACGGCTGAGTCTTGCTCGGGACGGCCACACCTCGCTCCATCGTCTGCTGCGATCGCCATGCGCCGGCTCGCGCACCGCGGTGCGAGGTGTCGAAGAACGCGAGACATACAGGCCCGGGCGTGACCCGTCTCGCTGGCGCCAGACGTTACCATAAACGTCTGCCTGACGTCATCTGCTCGGAGTATGGTTGCGCGTGTCGACTGCGAGTAGCGAGGGCCTTTCAGGCACCTTCGTCGCGCGGCCTGAAGGCCGCGCGCTACGTGCGAAGAGGGTCAAGCTGAGCAGCACGCCCGACCGCAACGTCGGGCCTACGTCCGATCCGCGCCCGCGTCCCGCGGTCCATACGTGATGGCTTGATGCCAGACAACCTGGTCGCCGTGGCTTCTCGGGTCGACGTTATCGCCGGCACGAATCTCGACTCGATGCTCACCCTCGCCCAGACCTCTGAGGTGAACGACGCGAAACCCGCCCAAGGGGCTGTAGAGCCCGACTCGCGCCCGGACATCGCCATCGACCGACACGAGCGCTTCACCGCTCCAGTCGTGCGCCCAGAACTGCAGGATGACGCCATCGCCAGACGCCGTGAGCTCGCAGGCGGACCGACCGCTGGCGGATCCCAATCGCCCGGTGAGCTCTTGGTGGAGCGGCGCGCGCTCCCATGCGCCTTTGTATCGCACGGCGGGCGAGTCATGGTGGATGTGCTGATACCGGTACTGCCGCGGCGCATGGCCTTCGTGCCGCCGCAGGAGGAGGACAACACCCGAGGCAAGGTGCGGCGCCTCCTCGAACAAACCCGCCCAGCGTCGAGCGAACGCCAGATCGTCGATGAGATGGTCCAGCGTGTGATGAAGGGTGACGTTGTATCCGTGCGCGCGAAGCACCTCGAAGCGCGGCTCCAACAACTCGCGCAGCTCACCGTATCCCATGAGGCCTATGTGTTCGGGACCAATGGTGCAGACCTCGCCGGCGCGCGCGGACAAGTACGCATCGGCGTTCGGTGTCGTCAGGACGAACTGCCCGGCTGGCTTGAGCACACGGTACACTTCGTCGAGGAAGCCTTCGGGATGGTCGACATGCTCGATCGACTCGCCCGCGAACAGGAGATCGACGCTTGCCGACTCGAGATCGAGAGCCTCTCCGCGTGACGTGAGGTAGCGGAAGCTCTTGCCGTACGGGAACGCGCCAGCCTCAGACGCGCGCTGCGATTCAGCGATGGCCTCGTGCGAGATGTCGATGCCGATGGCCAGCCCGCAGTGCTGCAGCTTGGGATAGACACAGGCAAACCCCCAGCTTCCCACGCCGAAGTCCACGACCGTCCGGCCGGCAAGGTCGCCGATCGGCAGGGCGTCGAGGAGCGCCATCCTCCGTTCGTGCGCGGCCTGCGCTATCGGAGGCATGGACGCTGGGGCCCCATAGATCGACCTGGTTCCCCGTGCAGCCCGCCGGAAGGCGTTGTCGTACGATCGCACCCGCTCGTCGTCTGGCATATGCCGGTCGTCCGACGGCTCGTCTCGAGGAGCGCCTCCGGAAAAAGCAGGAGGGGGCAGGGACTCGCGAACCGATTCCACGCTGCTGGCCCCTTGCGTGACGGGAGCCGACACGCGCGACGCGGGAGCGTTCGGCGCGATGTAGCGCAAGGCGCGCAGGCCGCCCCACACGACAGCGTGGCCCCGTTCCTCGCGTGCTTCCCGCGTCTCCTCGGCCGACAGATACCCGCAGTCGATGAGCTCCGCGTGTGCGGCGAGCGCGTGGTCGATGGCGTCCCTGACTTGCCAGTAATGCGCGTCGTGGAACAGCAGGTACGCTTCGGCGGCGAGCAGCGGCAGGACCGCCTCGATATCCGCCAGGGCGCCGGCGTACTCGTGGTCGCCGTCTATCAGGGCCAAGTCGAACGGCCCGGCGGCGGCTTCGACGGCCCTGGTCAGAACGGCGGGCGACGCTCCGGCAAGAAGGACGGAACGATGCTGAATCGCACGCCAATCCTCGTCTGCAACGAGCGGCCTGGGGTCGACGCATACGAGACGGCCGCTGCCGAGCTCGTCCAACGCGGCACAGATGATCATCGCCGAGCCACCCTTGTGCGTGCCGATCTCCAGCACGCGCGCGGGCCGGCGCCCAATCACCGTCGCGTACAGCACAATCCGCTCCGCGGGCGTCATCAAGACCGGCGCCCGCGAGAGCACTTCGACGCCGCGCAGAGGTGTCGCGACCCCCGACGGCTCGGTCCCTCGATTCATGTTGTCTCTTGCTCCTGACCCGTCGCCTCGCTGATGGGCGCGGTGTCGCGATACGAGTCCACGCGCGACGGCAGCATCGTCTCGAACAGCCCGCTTGCTTGTCCGGTCTCCATCCAGTGCAGGACCGCGTGGAGACGGGCGCGTGCCTCGGCCGGACTGAACCGTTCGGCGCTCTGTCGCTCGGCGGCGACGAGGCGCGCACGCAACTCGGGCGCGCCGCCGGCGCAGAGATGAATCACCTCCGCGACGCGCCTCGTCTGCCAGTCGTGGATGAGGAACCCCGTGCCACCGAGCGTTTCCGGGACCGCGGCAGCGGCGCGCGCAATCACCGGCACCCCAGCCGCCATGGCTTGCGCGATGGGCATGCAAAAGCCCTCGTGCTCGGAGGCGCACAGGAAGACATCTGCCTGGCGATAGAATCCGCGCAGCTCGGCGTCGGAGACCTTACCGGTGAAATGGATGTTGTCGCGCGACTCCAGGGACTGCTGAAGCGTCGCGAGCTCGCGGCGGTAGTCCGCCTCGCACAGCTCATTGCCCACCAACCAGAGCGACGCGTGACGGTTGATGTCGCGCCAATAGCAGTCGAACGTCTGCATGAGCCGGTCCTGCCGCTTGTTCCGCGCGATCCGCCCGACGAAGAGCACGTTGACGTGATACGTCTCGCCGAGTGACAGCATGCGGCTCTGGTCCGTCTCCCCGTCGACCCACTCCTCGCTCACCACAGGATAGATGCAGAGGCCGGGCAGCGGCCGTCGCAGATGGGCGGCCAGCTCATGAAGGTTGAATCGTGAGTCGCCGATCAACAGATCGAATCGGTCGATGCCCTCCTGCAGTTGCCGCAACGCACGCAGAGCGCGATGCCAGCCGTCCGATCCTTCTGGATACTGGTCCGGCGGCGTCACGCTGTGATAGTAGAGCACGCAGGGACCGTCGATGGCTCGCGGCAGCCAGAACGTGCTGTTGTGTCCCCAGTAGTGGAAGATCAACCCAACGTCCGGCGTGCGAAGGACGGCGCTCACCGGCGCAACCTCTCGCTCGAGTCCCTCGGCCTGGAACCGCGCGACGATTGGCGCGGGTTGGCCGAGATCCGCAAGCGTCGCCGCGTGGTGCCGTGTGATGTCGCTGACCGCATCAGCGCAGTCGAGCGCCTCCATCACTTGCCGGACCGACCGGCTGCGCGGCGCCCGCGCCGACGCCGAGAGCACTTGGGCGTAGAAGTCGACGTGAGCGCCCGCCATGCGATCCACGGTGAACATCTCCAGAAAGCGAGCACGGCCGCGGGCGCCGAGCGTCGCTCGGAGCGCCAGGTCTCCGATGAGCCGCTCGATCCCAGCGGTAAGCGCCTTGCCCCGCCCCACGGGAACCAGCAACGCGCCGTGCATCTCGCCGTCCGGAAAGATCTCTCCGGCGCCGCCAGTACGAAAGCCCACAACCGGGCGCCCAGCTCTCATCGCCTCGAGGTAGACCAGGCCAAACGATTCATACAGCGATGGCACGATGGCGAGGTCGGCGCGCGCGTAGGCGCCTTCGAGCGTCCGGTCGTCGACGTGCCCTTCGAACGTCACCCGATCGGCGTGCAGTGGGTGGCGCGACCGAAAGAACTCGGCGTAGCCGTGTCCTGTCTTGGCGCGCCAGCCGTCATCCTCACTGTTGTCCGCGCCTAGGAACCGAACACGAAGCGTGGGACAGCGTGTCAAGAGGCCCGGCAACACCTTGAAGAGCTCACGGATTCCCTTGCGTTGCTCGAGGCGCCCAACCACGATTGCCTCGACGTCGTCGTCGGGCGGCGCGGCGGGCGTCGGCACAGCCTCCACCTCCACGTCGGGCAGGCCGAGATGCGCGACGCCGCTGAGCAGCCGCTCGCCGCGCACTCGGTGGCTGACCCCTAAATCCTCCAGGACCGAGCGCGAATCCGCAAGCACCGCCCCGGCGCGCAGAATCGTTCGGCGCTCTAGATCGATGCGCGCGCGGTCCTCCCGCTGCAAGCGCCGGCGTGCGAGGCGCAGGATCTCGGGCCACGTGGTCTGCACCCAGACCACCGAGCGCCACCGCTCACGCTCCACGGTCACGAAACCCTGAAGCCCCCACAGCGGCACGTCAACGAGGTCAATGGGCGAGCGGCGGTCGACCGCGCGCACGCCTTCGTACAGCGCCTGGCTCGTCGTCAAAAGCGCGTCGAGCGACAGATACGCCGACGAGAAGTGTTGAATCCGAGACACCGCAACCGACGAGACGCGTACGCCGTCCTCCTCGACCAGCCCAGGCGAGTCCGCGCAGCAGACCACGCTGACCTCGTGCCCCAGGCGCGCCAACGCCTGCGCCAGCACCGCGCGTTGGCGCGCGATGCCTCCGACCCGACGAGGTGGATACTCGGCCGAGACCAAACAGATGTGCATCAGCGATAGGCCACGATTTCGACCTCGGGGCAGGCCCCATTCATGCGGTTCCTGGCCACCACCTCCGAGCGGCTGAACCCCGCAGCGGCAAGCATCGATTGTAACGACTCCGGCCAGTACATGGCGAAGTGGTCATTGCCTTCGTACTCCTGACCCCCGAAGATCAGGGCCTCTGCCTGGTCGAGCGTCAGGCGGCCCGCTGCAGACTCCTCGATGACCGCGGCGAGGTTCGGACACACGATGCGTAGCGTTCCCCCAGGCTTCAGCAGCGTCAGCCAATAGGGCAGGATCTCCGTCTGCATCTCGTGCTGACGGAAATGCTCGACCAGGTGCGCCGCCTCGAACGCCGCGACGCTGCCCGGCTCGAACGGCAGCCGTCGGACGTCGGCGACAACCTCGACGTAGGGAAGCGGCCGGCTATCGACGTTGATCCACTGATCCTTCGGGCGAACGCCGCAGCCCAGGTTCACCAACAGACCGTCGGGCATCCGGGAGGTGAGCTCCGCGTATTGCTCGGGATTCTGAATGCGCGGCTCCTCTAGCGCGGTGGGCTCACCGGCGCTGGCACGCCCGCGGGCCGCCAGCGCAGCCGCCTGCACCTCTCGCTGGACCAGCTCGATCCAGGCCGTGTGTCCGTGGATGTGATCCGCGAGCTTGCGTTGCGTTTGCGCGACGTTCTCGATCCACTGATGCAGACCTTGACCGTCCTTCTGTGTGCGCTCGGTGCCGTCGCGGAGGGCGCTGACGTCCTGTTGGAGCGACGCGATCCGTTCGTTCGCGGCCGCAAGCACCGTTCGGCTCTCTTGTAGCTCCGCTTGCAGCGATCGAAGCGCATCATCCGCCCTCGTGACGCGCTCGCGGGTCGTCATCGCCGTGCGCGCGAGCGACTCGAAGGGGTCGCCGTCCTCGGGGATCAGGCGCAGCAACCGCTCGTTGACGCCCTGAGACCAGCGCAGCTGCCGGCGCGCCTCCGCGGCCTGCTGCTCCGAGCGGTGGCGCAGCGCCAGCACCTGCGCCGTGAGCTGTTCCAACGCATCAAGCGCGTGCATGTTGAACACCGCCTGCTTGTGGCCGAACAGCCGCAACGGAAGATTCAGCAGGTGCCTGAGCCAGCGACGGATGCCGCCCTCACGAACGAGGAAGTACGGCGCGTTGAAGGCGCGGACGGTTTGAATGCGCGTCGGCAGATCGCCGAGCTCCGGAAGCGGGACGAGGACGGCCTCTTCGCCCAATGGCTGGTCGGGCTCTTCAGAAGACAGGAGCAGGGGCCGCAACTCGAGATTCTCGTCGATGCGGCGGAGGATCTCTTCCAGCTCCTCTGGTGACAGTGCCTCAGATGAAATCGGACTGGTCTTCGACTCGTTCATACCTTAGGATTGCTCTGCTCGTTGTCGGCGCCACAGGCGTTCTGTCGGCCAGACGGGCTCTCAGTGTACACCGCAACGCCGGTCTTCACGAACGACCGAGCCACTCTCGAGACTACGCCGAATGCTGTTCACGGAATCCTTTTCCACACGTAGCGCGCGGCCTGCAGGACGCGCGATAAGGGGCCCAAAGGACCCTCGCGACGGACGAAGTGAACAATCTCGACACTGAGCCGAAACCTGTGCTGACCAAGCGTCAAGTCGCCACTTATACAGAGCTGCGGCATTGGTACGACGAGCAGTACCGGGCGCAGGGCACCTGGAGGACGTCCGCCGACTATGCGGAGGCCCTGGTGCAGCTGCTCGACAGGGCCGGCGTCGACCGCCTCCAGGACCGACGCTTGCTCGACGTGGCGTGTGGCGGCGCGCATTTCGCGGAATTCTGTCGCGATCGCTTCAGGGGCGTCGCGGCGTGCGACTTGAGCCGCGTCGCGCTCGGCGAAGCGAAGGCTCGCGAGCCGTGGCTGCGGCTCTGCCAGGCGAACGCCGAGCTGCTCCCGTTCGCCGACGGCGCATTCGACATCGTCGCGTGCCTCGGGTCGCTCGAGCACATGCTCGACGTGCGCGGCGCGCTGCGCGAGTTGGCCCGCGTGCTGCGCCCGGGCGGGTGGTCGCTGATTCTCGTGCCGACACACCCCAACTGGGTGCAATACGACGTGCAACCCACGGAGGTGGTGATGGATGCGCCGGAATGGAGCGCGCTGCTGGACGCCTGTGGGCTTCCCGTCAGAGCCAGCCTGTCCACGGACGAATGTGAAGCCCTGCGCGCGAGCTCCTGGGGATGCGAGGTATTCGCGTCCACCCGTGATGTCGCGCGCGGCGCGAGCTACTCGGCGTGAGCCGCCGTCACGACCGGCTCGTCGAAGACGTACCACACCGGGCGCGCGGGGTCGAACGTCACCGTGAAGACCTTCGCCAGATCGATCTGGTCCATCGGCACGAGGTGTCGTAGATCTTCCGAGCCTTCGACGAACGCCGCGAGAATGGAGTACGAGCCCGGCCCTAACCTCACGTCGAACGCGAACTCCACGACGAATCTCGTCGCGGCGGGGTCCAGCTGCACGCGTTGGTCTATCGTGGTGGTGCCAAACAAATCGATCCGATTGCGGTCGCGAACGATGTAGGAGAACTCGACGCGCGAGCCCGCTGCTTGGAGCCGCTCCGCGTGCAATCTGAGACGAACGCGCTGACCAAACCGAAGCTCCGTCACGGCTGCCAGCGTCGACCAATCGAGCAGCTCCACCGCCGTGAGCCGCGCCTTGCCGTTCCCGTACCGTTCGACCTCGCCACCGTTGCTAGCAAGCAAGGGGTCCACACGAAATTGAAGCGGCGGGCTCATCTCGACGTCGCCGCCGAGCCAGACGATCTCCCCGCGCGGGCCTGCATCCTCAGCAGGTCCCACCAGCACCGTGTGGGTGCCTGGCGCGAATTGGAACGACACGCTTTCGAAGCCAGGGTCACCCGACCGGAGCGAAACGATCTTCGGCTCGCCGTCGACTGCCACCTTGACGTCGCCCATGCTGGGCCCGCGGGCGAATCGCAGTCGCAGCCCGTTGGCGTGCACTCGAAACGCTGCTACCGCCTCGGCATCTCGGGCCAGCCGGGCCCGAATCGACGTGCCGCGGTCATCGACCCACTCCCATCGCCCGCGAACGAACAGCCGCTCGTCGCTGAGGTCGAGGCTCCCCGCGATCTCCGGAATGCATCGCTCCAGATCGAAGGGCGACACCTGGGGCTCTCCACCGCCGGCCGCGGAGGCGCTTTCGGTGCCTGACGCGGCGCGCGCATGCGTAGCTTCCCGCCGCCAATCCTCGGCTTCCCGCATTCGCATGAACGCCAGGTACTTCTCGACGGCGACGCCGGCTTCGCCAAGATACCGAGCTCGACCGCCCTCGAGCCACAGACCGAACCGGCAGAATCGCTTGACGGTCTCTGTCGCGTGCGAGACGAACAACAGCAGCGTGCCGCGGTCCAGGAGCTGTTTGATCCGACGAGTGCACCGATGTTGAAAGTACACGTCGCCCACCGACAGCGCCTCGTCGACGATGAGCACGTCCGGGTCGAGGTGCGCCTGCACGGCAAACGCCAGGCGCACGAGCATGCCGGACGAGTACACCTTGACCGGCTGATCCAGGAACTGCCCGACGTCGGCAAACGCGACAATGTCGTCGAACCGCTCGGCGATCTGCGCGGGCGTGAAGCCGAGAATCGTCGCGTTCAGCTTGATGTTCTCGCGCCCGGTGAACTGGGGGTTGAACCCGCTTCCGAGCTCCAGCAGCGCCGCCACGCGTCCCCGCACCTTGACCTGACCGGTCGTCGGCGTCAGCGTCCCGGCAATGATCTGCAGCAGCGTGCTCTTGCCGGCGCCGTTTCGGCCGACGATGCCGAGCGAGTCGCCAGGGCGCAACTGGAACGACACATCCTCCAGGGCACGGAAATCCCGGCCGTAGTGACGGCCAAAGCGGCGGCCGAGGACCTCCTTGAGGCGATCCTGTGGCCGCTCGTACAGCCGATAGACTTTGGACACGTGTTGAACGTCCAAGACGACGTCGTCGTCACCGGAGGTCATCGCCGGAGCGCCCGGCTCGGCTTTCAGATCCGCGGGCGCGCTCGCCATATCAGAGGACATCGGCAAAGCCCCGCTTGCTCCGCATGAACGCAGCATACCCCAGAAGCATGACGGTCACTGACACCGCAAGGCTCACACCAAAGGTGCGCCAATCCGGCGCATGCCCCCACAGCAGGACGGCCCGAAAGGCTTCGACGTTCGCCGTGAGCGGGTTCAAGAACAGCAGCTGCCGGAACGCTGGCGGCGCGGCTTCGAGCGGGTAGAAGATGGGGGTGAGAAAGAAGAGGGCTTGAAGCATCAGGCCGACGGCCTGCGCGACGTCACGCAGGAACACGCCAAGGCTCGCCAACACCCATGTGATCCCAAGCGTGAGGCAGACGAGCGGAACGGCTGCGACCGGCGTGAGGAGCACGGTCGGCGGAACACGACCCGTGATGAGCCAATTGGCCACCGTCAAGATGCCCACATTGATACTGGCCTGAAACAACGCGGCGCCCACGAGGACAACGGGTAGGACCTCGATTGGGAACACTACCTTCTTCACGTAGTTGGGCACGCTCACCACGAGCGTCCCCGCGCGCGCAACGCATTCCGAGAACAGGCCGAACACAATCAGACCGGCAAACAAGATCAGCGAGAGCGTGCGGAGATTGGCATCGTCTCCCTGCGGCCATCGTGCCTTGAAGACCGTGCCGAAGACGAAGGCATACACGACGAGCAGGAACAACGGCGTCAGGAGCGACCAGAGCAGGCCAAGCGCGGAGCCCCGGTATCGCGACTGGACCTCGCGGCCCGTCAGCTGAGCGATGAGATGACGCTGGCGCCACAGATGACGCGCGAAGCGGATTGGATTCAGATGGGCAATCACATCGCAGCCAGAGAGGAGGAGTTATGCCGCGGAGAGGCGCTTCAGAGCACCCTGTAGCGCAGGCAGCACTTCACGCTGCTTCCGCTCCGCGTAGGCGCGCGCAGCCACTCGAGACGACGACGGCGCCCGGAGCGCCCGCGCGAGCGCCCCGGCGATAATGCTTGGATCGCGTGTGTCGACCAATTCGACACCTGGCGGTGTCTCATCGACCAGGAACCC
>JBOGIN010000673.1:0-6417 GCA_050742275.1 Vicinamibacteraceae bacterium | reverse complement strand
CGTCCGGACCCGCCAGCGTGCGGTGCGACTGCTGGTAGCCCAGCGTCCACAATGCGGGCAGCTCGGCATGTCCCGTGATGCGCGCGTACTCCGCCATGATCGCGGCCGGCTCGCGTGCCGCGACAATGAAGACGTCGAGCGGCAGTGGATCGACCGGCTCCGGCGGACCCTCGCGCTTTCGTGAGATGCCTGGCGTGAACCTCCCCTCCCGCCCGGTGAAATCGAACAGCCCGAGCGGATGGTGGATGAACATCGCCCAGCCGTCCGTGCCGACCAGCCACTGAATCGGGACGCGGCCGCCGTGCGTTCTCAACTGGTAGCCGCCCTGTCCGTTGCGCATTCGGTCCGTCGAGCCCTTGCGGTCGAACTGCGGCCCGCCTTCGCCCAGTCCAAGCAGCGGCCCCTTGCTCAGGAGAAACGACATGCCGGGTGCTCGCGGGTCGAGCGTCATGCGCTGCACCGGCTCACCGGCGCGCGTGTCGACGTGAATCGTGGGGGGTGACGAGGTGAATCGAACGAGGAGGTCGCCTGCCGCCACTCGTTGGAGTGAATCGGGCCGCCGCTCCTCGGCAAGCACACGGCCTTCGCCTTCTCGGGCGAGCGCACCGTCCATGGGCACGGCGGTTGAACGGCCCGCCTCGATGGGCAAGAGACGAATCCGTACCGTGGAGGGGGAGAGCGAGGACACGGCAATCGCAACCGGGCGGCCTGCCACCACGATGTCGCGACCCTGCCCGCGGATGATGCCACCTCCCAGCATCACGCCGGCGCCGGCGGTTCCGAGCTGCTTCAACACTTCACGACGAGACCTAGATGTGGACATTGACACCTCGACGCACCGCGAGGACCAAGCTCGCGTCACCAATCGCTGCAGCGGCCTAGTCGCCGAGGCTAGCGTTGCTGGTGGAGAGCTGTCCAATCAGAACTTCTAATGGGACGCGTAGAACCGACGGTTTCGTGCAACGCACGTTGCCGCGGTGCGCGCGAGCGATATTGATGTCGAAGGTGTCAATGAGGCGTACCGCACTGTGGGACCTCGATGATCTCAACGCGCGGATCGGCGTCGGTGTGAATCGCGTGCAGCACCTCGCCGCAGGCCGTACGCGCTACTAATGCGCTCATTAGCGATTTTGGGGTTGACGTTGCGGGACCGTCGTCGTACAACAATCGTGAACGTTCACGATCTATCGATGTCGGGGTTGCGTCGGACGCTTCTTGGGAAGACTGCGTCGTCTTGAGGAGGGATCATGCCGGCCGCCGTTTCGGTTTCAGGGGAAACGCTCTGGCGAACGGAGCGCCCATCGCGCGTGCCCGCGTCGTGGCTGATTCGAGGGCTCGCGTCTCTCGTCATCTGGGGCGGTCTCGCAGCCACGCCGGTGCTGGCGCAGTTCAGTAGCACGATTGACGGCACGGTCACCGACCCGAGCGGCGCGGCGATCCCGGATGCCGAGGTGGTCGTCGAGAGCGTCGAGACGAAGGTGTCGCGGACGACGCGCACGTCGAGCTCCGGCTATTACCGCGTGCCGTCGCTTCCGCCGGGCCGATTCCGCATCATGGTCTCGGCTCCAAACTTCGAAGCCCACGTGATCGAGGACTTCGTGCTGGAAGGCACGCAGGTCAAGACGGTGAACGTGGAGCTCGTGATCGGGCAGGCCACCGAGACCGTCGACGTCGTGGGGGGTGTCCCGCTCGTCGAGACCGGAGAATCCACGATCTCGCGCCAGATCAACGAGACCGAGGTCAAAGAGCTTCCGCTGGTCGGCCGAAACTTCATGACGCTGGTGGTGCTCAGCGGCGGCGTCACGGGGTTGCCCTCCGGCGGGGGCCAGGCGTACGCCCAGGCGTCGGGCGACATCTTCTCGGCCGAATACGGCGTCAACCTCAACGCGAACGGCCAGCGCGCGGAATCCAACAGCTTCCTGGTCGATGGCGCCTCGGTCAACGCCAGCCCGCGCGGCGGCGTGACCAACTACAACCCCAATGCTGATTCCGTCCAGGAGCTGCGCGTCCGGGTCAACGACTTCTCGGCGGAATACGGCCGCAACTCCTCCGCGCAGGTTCAGGTCATCACCAAGTCGGGCACCAACAACTATCGCGGCACGGCCGGTTGGTTCCATACCGACAACGCGCTCGCGGCGCGCAACACGTTCCAGTCCGAGGTGCCCGTCTTTCGCCGGAACGAGGCCAACTGGAGTCTCGGCGGCCCGATCCTCAGGAACCGGACCTTCGCGTTTGGCTCGATGGACATCTTGCGTTCCGGTGTTGCGGCCGGCTTCACCGATAGCGCCGCGTCGCCCGAGTTCATCAGCCTGCTGAACGATCGGGTGCCGAACAACCTCTCTACGTTCATCCTGAACGAGTTTCCGAGTGGGCTGCGGCCGACGGGCGCGGGGCTCGTCGCAGGCGAGGTCAACGGGGACGTGAACACGGCTGCGGAGTGCGGCGCGCGGCCTGGCGGCGCTGGCAGCCCTGTCATGACGCCCCTCGGCCAGTTGCCCTGCAACTTTCCCATGACCTTCACCGGGACCCTGGAGAGCACCAACCCGCGCAACGGCATCCAGTGGAACACGCGCGTCGATCACAACTTCAACGACGGCAACGACCGCATCTTCGGCAGCGCGGCGCGGACGACCCTCCAGCTCGTCTCGTTTGGCGCGCCCTCCGTGTATCCGGCGTTCACCACGATGTCGGAGCAGTACACGGGGGCCTTCAATCTGAACCACACGCACATCTTCTCGTCGAGCCTGATTACGGAGTCGTCGTTCTCCGGTACCACCGCCTGGGGGAACGATCCGCTCAATCGAGGCGAGATTCCCGAAATCGATGTGCCAGGCATTGCCACCATTGGGCGCGGATTCTCGGACGCCACCTTCAGCCAGACCAACATCGAGTGGAAGAGCATCACGACGTGGAACCGGAGCTCGCACTCGTTCAAGTTTGGCGGGATCGCGCAGCGCAACGGCTGCTGCGGCAGCGGCCAGGAGTTCGCGCCAGTGTTCGAGCGCCCGGCGTTCAGCTTCAACAATCTGTTCGAGTTCGCGCTCGATGATCCGTTCGAAGAATCGAACATCGGCTTCGACCCGAACACAGGAGAGACGCGAGGCTTTACCTTCCGTCCCATCTTCACCAACTTCGGCCTGTTCGTACAGGACGATTGGAAGGTCCGGCCGAACCTGACGGTCAACCTCGGGCTCCGGTGGGAGGTCTTCATGAACCCCTCGGAGGTGGAGGACCTGTTCAGCGGGGCAACGTTCCCTGTTGGGACCACCTTCGAGGAGCGCATCGCCAACTTGCGGCCGGAGCGAAAACAGCCGCTCGACGAGACGCAGCTCAATAACTTCGCGCCGCGCCTCGGTATTGCGTGGGATCCGACCGGCAGCGGGCGGACGTCGATCCGCGCCGGCGCGGGTATCTTCTACGATCGCCCGGCGGGCCAGTTCTTCAACGACGCTAGTGCGGGACTGCCGCTCTTCGGCACGGCCACCGTCAGTCGACAAACCGCTCCGGCGGTGCCCGTCTTCGGGTTGAGCAGCACTACGGAATCGCCGTTCGACTTCCCGGCGATCCCGAACTTGCAGACCGGGCTGGACGAACGCAACGGCCTGATCGGCGCACCCGCGGCCATCAACATCTGGGACCCGACTCTCGAAACCCAGTATTCGATGAACTGGTTCTTTGGCGTTCAGCGACAGATCGCCCAGGACTGGGTGGTCGAGCTCAACTACAACGGCTCGGCCGGCCGCCACTTGTATCAGCAGTTCGACGTCAATCGCTTCGCCGGCGACGTGCTCGATGGACAACTGGATCGCCTGAACCCCAGCTTCGCGGGCATCGATTACGGGCAGGCCAACGGAAAATCCACCTATCACGGGGGCAATGTGACCGTCACGAGACGCCTCTCGGGCGGGCTCCACTTCCAGACCGCCTACACGCTGGGCAAGGCCATCGACACGGCGAGCAGCTTTGGCGGCGGCTTGCCGATGGTGGATGCCGGCAATCTCGGGCTGAATCGCGGACTGTCGGACTTCGACGTCCGCCAGAAGCTGGCAATGAGCATCATTTACGAGGTGCCCAACCTGGCGCAATCCGGCCCGTGGCGCGCCATCTTTGGCGACTGGCAGGTGGGCGCGGTGACCATTCTCCAAAGCGGCGCCCCCTTCTCGGTCTTCTGCACCGACCCGTTCAGTTCCGTGGTCAACGGCCGCGGCGAGGTGATTGGCAACAGCGCTTGTGACTACAACGCCGACGGGTTCAATTACGACTTCCCCGACGCGCCGGCGTTTGGGAACACGCTTCCCGGCGCCGAGCGAGACGACTTCTTGAGCGGGGTTTTCACGCCGGCGGACTTCCCGCAGCCGGCGCTCGGCTCGCCGGGAAATCTGGGTCGCAACGTCTTCATCGGCCCCGGGTTCGCCAACACGGACCTCAATCTGACGAAGCGAATCCCAGCGCCGTTCCTGGGCAACGCAGGCCGGATGGACTTCCGGGCCGAATTCTTCAACCTGTTCAACCGGGTCAATCTACAGAATCCGACTGGCGACCTCAGCAGCTCGACGTTCGGCCGCTCGACAGCCGCGTTCGGGGCGCGTAACATCCAGTTCGGTCTGAGGATTAGCTTTTAGCGCGTGTCGCCCTGTTTCCGTTGTCTACTGTTCGCGCTCGTTTCTCTGGGCGCGACGACTCCACCTGCATTTGCCCAAGGCATGGCAACCGCGGGCCGCGCCGTGCCCTCGGGCGTGGTCGTCGACACGACGGGCAAGCCGTTCGACGTTCGGTTCGTCGACATCGCGGTCCAGGCGGGACTGACCGCGCGCAATGTCTCGGGACACCCCGCGAAGAAACGATACATCGTAGAGGCTGTCGGCAACGGCGTCGCGCTGTTCGATTACGACAACGACGGGCGCCTCGACATCTTTCTCGCCAACGGCTCGACCCTGGACGACTCGGTCGACGCCGACACCGAGACGCATCGCCTCTATCGCAATGTCGGGAATCTTCGCTTCGAGGACGTGACGCAAGGCTCCGGCCTGCAGCGAACGGGCTGGGGTCAGGGCGCCTGCGTCGGTGACTACGACAACGATGGCTGGCGGGATCTGTTCGTCACGTTCTGGGGACAGAGCGTCCTGTACCGCAACGGAGGCAACGGCAGGTTCACGGACGTCACGCGCACCGCGGGACTCTTGTCGAAGGGCGTCCGGTGGGACACCGGCTGCACGTTCGTCGATTACGACGTCGACGGAGACCTGGACCTCGCCATCAGCGGCTACGTCGATTTCGACCTAGACGAGGTGCCCTTGCCCGGCAGCGGAGGCTACTGCCGCTGGAAAGGGCTGCCGGTGATGTGTGGACCCCGTGGCCTGCCGCCCGGACGCAACCTCCTCTTTCAAAACGATGGCCGCGGCCGTTTCCGGGACGTGTCCAAGGCGAGCGGCATCGGTGAGGCGAAGCGCTGCTACGGGTTCACAGCGCTCGCCTCCGATCTCGACAACGACGCCCTTCCCGACCTGTACGTCGCGTGCGATTCCACGCCGAGCTTGTTCTATCGAAATCTCGGCGGCGGCGTCTTCGAAGAGATCGGCGTCCTGGCCGGCGTGGCCCTCAATGAGAACGGCCAGGAGCAGGCAGGCATGGGTGTCGCGATCGCCGACGTGGACGAGGACGGCTTCGCCGACATCGTGAAGACCAACTTCAGCGACGATACGCCGAATCTCTATCACAACGACGGTAACGCCACGTTTTCGGACCAGGTCTACGTGTCAGGGCTGGGCATTCATACGCAGTACTTGGGATGGGGCGCGCACCTGTTCGATGCGGATCATGACGGGAGGCGCGATGTCCTCTTGGTGAACGGCCATGTCTATCCCGAGGTTGACGAAGCCGGTCTTACCGTGAGCTATCGTCAGAAGCGGCTTCTCTACCAGAACGTCGGCGGCCGGTTCGCCGATGTCTCCGAGAAGGCGGGGCCAGGAATCGCGACGGCCGCCTGGTCCTCCCGTGGCTCCGCGGTGGGAGATCTCGATAACGACGGATCGCTCGAAGTGGTCATCAACAACATGGGCGAGAGACCCAGCCTGCTGAAGAACCGAGGGAAGCCAGGGAATTGGTTGATGGTTCGGCTGGTCGGCACGCGGGCCAATCGCGACGCGCTGGGCGCGCGCGCGTACGTGTTCACGCCGGAGGGCCGGATCTCCGGCGAAGTTCAGGGCGGGTCGGGATATCTCTCGCAGAGCGACTCACGACTCCATTTCGGCTTGGGCGACGCCGAAGGCTGCGAGCGAATCGAGGTCCTGTGGCCGGGCGGCGAGCGCGAGCGGTTCGAAGGGTCGAAGGCGAATCGCCTCATTGTCCTGAAGCAGGGCGAGGGCGAGTCGGCCGGTTCATCACAGTCGCGCTGAGCACGTGCGAGCGGCGTTGGTC
>JBOGIN010000672.1:0-2412 GCA_050742275.1 Vicinamibacteraceae bacterium | reverse complement strand
CGATAGAAGAGGTCTTCCCGAAATTGTCCAGCGGCGACCTGTTGATCGAGATGGCTCCGGGTGGCGGCGAGCAGCCGCACATCAGGTGATTGTGCGCTGGACGCACCAACCCGCGGCATTTCTCGCTCTCGCAGCAGGCGCAGCAGATGAACCTGCATGCTCGCCGGCATGTCACCGACCTCATCCAAGAGGAGCGTGCCGCCGCCCGCGCCGTCGAACAGCGTCCCATGGACTGGGGCTTCGCTATACACGTCCGGCGTGTGCCCGACCGATCGGCTCGGTACGAGCAACGTGGCAAGCCTGGCAGCGCCGAGTGCGACGAATGGTCCATCGCTTCGCCGGCTCGCCTGATGAAGCGCACGAGCGACCAGCGCCTTGCCGGTCCCGGTCTCTCCTTCGATCAGGACGGTCATGTCGAGCGGGCCGAGGGTGCGAATCTGCTCGCGGACGAGGCGCATGGCGGCCGAGTGGCCGAGCAGGCCCGCGATTGCCGCTTCTGTTGGTTTCATGCCGCTACGGTGAAAAGGCGGCGTGGGCGAAGGCCGCCCTGCCGGTCAACGCACCCGCACAGGTCCCCAGGCCGCTATACACCAGGAGTCGTGCCATCCGTGGCGATTGCGGGAAGCGATTGAATCTACAGGAGGTATCGAGAATCCGCGGCGTGGGGGCGGTCGGCGACTGAGACGCTGGCCGTCACAGACCTGTCGCAGTCACCCTGTCCGGCGAGACAGATTTGAGACAGTTCCCGTACGTGGCGCGCGGCCTCGAGACCGCGCGCTCCATGAAGCAAGTTGAGCTCACGTGACCGACTGGGCTAGACAGGATCCGTGCCGGTGAGGCGACTCTCGTCGAGCGCCGCGAGGCGACGATACAGCGTGGCGCGGCTGACGCCGAGGAGGCGCGCGGCAACGCTGCGATTCCCTCCGGTCCGGTTGAGCGTTTCAATGAGCAGCCGACGCTCGCTCTCCGGCATCGACGTGCGCGAGGGAGGCACGCCGTCCGCCGAGAGCTCCGGTGGCAGGTCCGCGAGCTTGATAACGGGGCCGCCGGCGCGAATGACCGCCCACTCGATCGTCGACCTCAGCTCGCGCACGTTGCCCGGCCACCGGTGGCCGAGCAGCTTCTCCATGGCGTCGCGTGCAATGCTCTTCACAGACTTCCCGTGCGCTTCGGAGAGCTGCGACACGAACGCCGTGGCGAGCTGCGGCACGTCGTCCATGCGCAGCCGCAGCGGCGGCAGCAGGATACGCGTCACGCGGATGCGATAGAAGAGATCCTCGCGGAATCGCCCGGCGGCCACCTCCGCCTCCAGGCTGCGGTGCGTCGACGCCAGCAGGCGCACGTCGATCGGCCGCGACTTCGACTCGCCCACCCGGATGATCTCGCGCTCCTGCAGCACGCGCAGCAGATGCGTCTGCATGCTCATCGGCATGTCGCCAATCTCGTCGAGCAGCAGCGTGCCACCCTGCGCCGCCTCGAAGAGCCCGACGTGATCGGTCACCGCCCCCGTAAAAGACCCACGCTTGTGTCCGAAGAGCTGACTGGCGAGCAGCGATTCGGTGAGGCCTGCGCAATTGATCGCGAGGAACCGCCCGTCCCGCCGGCTGCTCGCGTCGTGAATCGACCGCGCGACGAGCTCCTTGCCCGTGCCGGTCTCGCCTTCGATGAGCACCGTCGCGTCCACACCCGCCATGGTGCGAATCTGCGCGTGCACGAGCCGCATGGCGGCAGAGGAGCCGATCAACGTGCCGTTCATGGCCATCGGCGCCGAGCTGGCCAACCGGTCGAGTTCATAGGCTTCCGTCACATCGTACAAATACAGGATGCGGTGGCGGTCGTCGCGCGGGTCGACGCGCACCTCGATCTCGGTCCAGTAGCACGGGCCGGACCGGCACGCCAGCCTCGCGTTCACGCGGGCCCCGGCGCGCGGCGCCACCAGCGAGGTGCGCACGTCCCGCATGGCTTCCGCCGAGACCGGCAGGACGTCATCGAGCGAGCGCCCGAGCACCGGCCCATCGGTGGCGCCGATCAGGCGTTCCGTCGCTTGGCTCACGAATCGCACGCGCTCGCGAGCGTCGACGACGATGACGCCCACGCGGAGCTGATCGAGGACGGAGACGAGATGCGCATGCGACGTCTCCACGGCGGCCTTGGCGGCGCTCAACTCCGTATTGGTCTCGCTCAACCGCTGATTCGCCGCGGTCAGGCCTTCACGCTCGCAAGCGAGCTCCGTCGTCCGCGTGGAGACGATGGTCTCCAGGCGCTGCGCACGCTGGCGCAACTGCATCACACGCAGGCGAAACGTCAGGTAGCCGGCGGCCGCCACCAACAGGAACAGCGCTGCGTAGAACGTTGGCCGCTGATAGAAGTGGGGTTGGAGGACTAATGCCGCCGTGGCCCCCGTCTCGCTCC
>JBOGIN010000671.1:0-4457 GCA_050742275.1 Vicinamibacteraceae bacterium | reverse complement strand
TGTGGTCGAGGAGCCATCGGGCCTTGCTCGCTGCAAAGAGGGGATCGATGGGAAGTCCCGTCTTGCGCGCGACGAGCGGCCCGAGGCCCCGCGCGCGTAACTCGGCGCAGAACGGAGCCGTTCGGCGGCATTGCCACACGATGCAGGGACCGATCGGGCGACCGCTTTCGCGATCCCACACGATGACCGATTCGCGCTGATTCGTCACGGCGACGGCCGCGATGTCGTCGCCGTGAGCCGTGGCGAGACACTCATCGATGGCCGCCTTGACCGACTCCCACAGCTGCTCGCCATCCTGTTCGACCCAACCCGGTTCGGGAAAGGCGATCTCGACCGGGCGCGCGGCGCGCGACACGACAACGCCGGCCTCGTCCAGCAGCAGGACCTTCGTATTCGTCGTCCCCTGATCGATCGCAAGGATGTGCTGGTTAGACATGGCTTACCGAGGCGCCACCGCACGTCCCACGCCGGAGCCCCGCTGCGTCGACCGAGGCGCGTCAAGGTCCAGCAGCTCCCGCACCGCGTCACGAATGCCCTCAGACGTCAACCCGAAGTGCTCGAGGAGGAAGGCCGGCGTCCCCGTCGGCGCGAACACCCCTGGCACGCCGAGCATGCGCATCCGCACGGGACGCGACGTGACCACTACCTCCGCTATCGCGCTTCCCAGGCCGCCGTACACGGTGTGCTCTTCGGCCGAAACGATGGGGCCCGCCTCCGCGGCTTCAAGGATGGCCTCGCGGTCGACGGGGCGCACCGTCGACATGTTGATGACCGCTGCCTGAATGCCTTCAGCCGAGAGCGCGGTTGCGGCGTCGAGCGCCCGCGAGACCAGCACGCCGTTGGCGATGATCGTCACGTCAGCGCCGGCCCGCAGCTTCGCTGCACGGCCGATCGAAAACTGGTGCGTGTCCGCATGTACGGCGGGCACGGGCATACGGCTGATCCGAAGGAAGACCGGACCCTCACTGGCCGCGACGGCACGAACGGCTTGCGCCGTCTCGAGGGGATCGGCTGGTGCGATGACCGTCATGCCGGCAATGGCGCGGGTCCAGGCGAGATCTTCAATGGAATGGTGCGTGGGTCCCAGCGGTCCGTACGCCATCCCGCTCGACATGCCGCAGAGCTTCACGTTGCGCTGGCTGTAGGCCAGGTCGGCCTTGATCTGCTCCAGAGCTCGGCCGGTGAGGAAGCAGGACGCGCCGCACACGAACGGGATCTTCCCGGCGTTGGCCAGTCCTGCGCCGATGCCCACCATGTTCTGCTCGGCGATCCCGATGTTGATGAGACGCGCAGGGAATCGCTCCTTGAACCCGCCGAGGTTGGAGGAGCCGATCGAGTCGTTGACCACGGCCACGATGCGCTGGTCCGCTTCGGCCAACGCGACGAGCGTCTCGGCAAAGGCCCGCCGGCAATCGAATGCCTGCATCACGGCGTCCCTTCCTCGAGCTCGCTCAACGCCGCGGCCAGCTCGGCGTCGGTGGGCACGCGGTGATGCCATACGATCTGATCCTCCATGAAGGATACGCCGCGGCCCTTGTGCGTGTGCGCAATGACACAGCTCGGGCGCCCGCGCTCCACCGGGAGCCGGTTGAACACGTGGACGAGCGCGGGGATGTCATGGCCGTCCACGTGCGTCACGCCCCAGCCGAACGCCCGCCAGCGATCCGCGAGCGGTTCGAGCCCGACCGTCTGCTCGGTCGTGTCACCTTGTTGTAGATGGTTGCGGTCGACAATGACGGTGAGATTGTCGAGGTGGTGGTGCGCGGCGGCCATGGCGGCTTCCCAGTTGCTGCCTTCCTGCAGCTCGCCGTCGCCCGTCAACACGAAGGTGCGCCACGCGGCGCCGTCGATCCTCGCGCCAAGCGCCGCGCCTACGCCGATCGGCAGGCCGTGCCCCAGCGGCCCGGTATTCGCC
This sequence comes from Vicinamibacteraceae bacterium, assembly GCA_050742275.1. GTDB lineage: Bacteria > Acidobacteriota > Vicinamibacteria > Vicinamibacterales > Vicinamibacteraceae > WHTT01. The sequence continues at coordinate 2,542 of JBOGIN010000671.1, read as the reverse complement.
TCGACGCCCGGCACTTTGTTCAAGTCCGGATGACCGTTCAAGCCCGAGAGCGGCGCCATGAAGCTGGCCAGCTCCTCGTGCGGAAAGAAGCCCGCCTCGGCCAGCGTCGCGTACAGGCTCGCTGAACAATGTCCCTTGCTCAGGATGAACCGGTCGCGGTCGGGCCACCGGGGATTGTCGGGATCCACACGCAACACATCGAAGAACAGCACGGCGAGGATGTCGGCGGAGGACAGATCGCCGCCGGGGTGCCCCATGCGCGCGCGATGGACCATCCACAGGCTCTTCTGCCGTATTAGGCGCGCGACCTGCGGAAGGGTCGTGTCGCGGTTCTCGAGAGATGTGCGACGTATACGCATATAAATGCAATACAGAATCTTGATGCTAGCTGGCCGAACCACGCGCTGTCAACCGTGCTGACCACACGCTGCAGCCTGCTCGTCGGCGGTGTGGGCGTGACATCCTCGGCGTGATCCGCCGCGAGCCGGGATCTGCTGTTGGAACCCACCATTGTCCGCATGCATGGTTGTCGGAACCGCTGTCGGAATCCGCTTGACGCGCCGTTGGCCCAATGCTAAGCTGCCGCATATTTCGCATATTACGCATAAATATGCACTTGAAAGAGGACCCATGACCCTCTTGAGAAGCACGGCGATGATCCTGCTTGCCGTCGCGATAGCCGTACCGGTCTTCGCCCAGGATACCCGAGGCCGCGTGCAGGGCAGCGTCGTCGATGAGACCGAGGGCACGCTGCCCGGCGTGTCGCTGACCCTCCAGAACGACGCCACTGGCGTGGCGGTCACGCGAGTGAGCGGCAGTAACGGCCGGTATGTCTTCGACCAGGTGGATCCCGGACTCTACACGCTCACCGCGGCGTTGGAAGGGTTCGCCTCTCTCGTGCAGAAGAACGTCCGCGTCCCTCAGCGCGGCGACGTCACGGTCGACATGGTCCTCAGAGTCTCGGACGTCGCGGAGACCGTGACCGTCGAGGCGAGCCCGGTCGCTGTGCAGTTCAACACGTCCCACCGGGACCTCACCATCGAGCAGTCGTTCATCAAGGAGATGCCGATTGCCACGCGCAATGCGGCCACATTGGCCATCCTCGACCCGTCCGTCAACGGTGACTTCGACCGGAGCTCCAATGTCGATCACTACGCCGGGAACGCCTACGACATCGGGGGCCAGACGAAGGGCCAGAACGACATCCTGATCGACGGCTCTCCGCTCGCCAACTCGGCCAAGCTCGGGTACAACCCGCCAATCGATACCGTCGCCGAGTACACGGTGATCCAAAACGCCGTCGACGCCGAATACGGGCACAGCGCCGGCGGCATCGTGACAATGGCGATGAAGTCGGGGACCAACGAGATCCATGGGAGCGGCTACTACTTCGGCGGCGATCCTGACTGGAACGCCGTCACCGACCGGATCACCAGGAGCCGCTCTCCGAACACCTTCTGGAACGGCGGCGCCACCCTTGGCATGCCGCTCATCAGGAACAAGCTGTTCCTGTTCTCCGCGTTCGAGAGGCAGAACGACGAGTCATTTGGGGCGCTCGGCTATACCGTGCCTACGGCGCGCGAGCGGATGGGCGATTTCTCGCAGTCGGTGAACGCCGACGGCAGTCCCCGGATCATCTACGATCCGATGACCTCTCGCGTCGAGGACGGACGGATCGTTCGCGACCCCTTCCCAGGAAACGCCATTCCGAGCGACCGCCGGGATCCGCTGGCCCAGCGCATCCTCGACAATCTGTGGGATCCGAACAACCCGGGTGACGACCTGACCGGTCTCAACAACTACAGATACGACAACTCGGCGACTTTCAGGTATTGGAACTTCTCCAATCGCGTCGACTGGCAGGTAAACGATCGCTGGAAGACATTCGCCCGGTACAGCTTCTTCATGACAGACCAGGATGCCAACGACTACCTGAACGGCGCCGACACCTTGAAGATGCGCCGGACCGAGGGCTCACAGCGCGACGGGTTCAACTTTGCGGCGGATGCGAACTACACGGTCAGCTCGACGACCATGCTCTCGGTGAGCGGGTCGTACTACAAGACCGTGGACCGGCGGAACTTTCCAGAGATGAACGTTGGCGACGAAGGCTATCGCGACCTCTGGCCGAGCGAGTGGTGGAGCCCCTACATGCCGGGCCGGCCACTCGTGTACTTCCCCAATATCCAGGTGGCGCCGACCGACGACACGTTCGGCGTGCGCAACTTCTGGTGGCAACAGCCGTGGGGGTCGAGCGTGGGTGCGAAGCTCATCAAGCACGTTGGCAACCACGCCGTCAAGGTAGGCGCGAACGTCCGCTGGAAGCGCGGCGACGCCGCCCGCTTCTTCTTTACGAACCTGATGTTCACCGGCGAGCTGACGCGGGAGACGGCGTCGGGCGGCAACAGATTGACGGGCCATCCTTGGGCCGATTTCCTCCTGGGCGCCATGGACCCAGAGAACGCGCTCCGCGGCCTTCCAACGAGCACGCAGTTCATTCCGCTCCAGGAGGCGAACACCGAGATGTACGCCCTGTACCTGC
>JBOGIN010000670.1:0-1628 GCA_050742275.1 Vicinamibacteraceae bacterium | reverse complement strand
GCACCGGTTCGCATCACCACGCCGCCGCTGCCGCTGAGCGAGCCGGAGCCCCTCAGTAAGGCGCCGGCGGAGCGGCGAAAGGGCGACTTCACGCCGCCGCCCCTCGCGCTGCTCGATAGCCCGCCCGAAGAGCGCAAGATCGACGAGCGCGAGCTCATGGAGGCGGCGCGGCTGCTCGAGGACAAGTGTCGTGAGTTTGCCGTCGAAGGCAATGTCGTGCAGATCCATCCCGGCCCGGTCGTGACGACGTTCGAGTTCAAGCCGGATGCGGGCGTCAAGTACGCCAAGGTTACGGGCCTCTCGGAAGACCTCTGCCTCGCCATGCGCGCCGAGTCGGTGCTCATCGACCGGATCCCCGGCAAGTCGACCGTCGGGATCCAGATCCCGAATGGACAACGGGAACAGATCTCGCTGCGAGAGCTGCTCGAGGCGGAGCCGTACCGGCGGTCGACGTCGAAGCTCACGCTGACGCTGGGCAAGTCGATTCACGGCGAGCCGACCGTCGCGGACCTCGCGACCATGCCGCACCTTCTAATCGCCGGATCGACCGGAACGGGAAAGTCCGTCGGTCTCAATGCGATGATCACCAGCGTTCTGTACCGATCCAGCCCGGACGAGGTGCGGTTCATCATGATCGACCCGAAGCGGCTCGAGCTGGGCATGTACGAGGACATCCCACACCTGCTCACGCCGGTCGTGGTCGATCCCAAGCTCGCAGCCAACGCGCTTCGCTGGGCCGTGCGCGAAATGGAAGAGCGGTACAAGACGCTCGCCGCACAGGGCGTCCGCAACGTCGAACAGTTCAACCGGAACCTGCGCCACATGCTCGCCTCCGGCGAGGCCAAGCCGGATCCGCAGACCGGTGAGCTCCCCCGGACGCTCCCGTTCGTGGTCGTCATCATCGACGAGCTCGCGGATTTGATGATGGTGGCCTCCAACGAGGTCGAAGAGTCGATCTGCCGGCTCGCGCAGATGGCGCGCGCCGTCGGTATCCATCTGATCCTAGCCACACAGCGTCCGTCCGTCGACGTCATTACTGGGCTGATCAAAGCGAACCTGCCGGCGCGTATCTCGTTTCGCGTCTCATCGAAAACCGATTCGCGAACGATTCTCGACTGTAACGGCGCCGAGCAGTTGCTGGGGAAAGGAGACATGCTCTTCTTACCGCCGGCGAGCTCGCGCGTCGTGCGGCTGCACGGGCCGTACATCTCCGAGCAGGAGAGCGCGCGGCTCGCGAGCTACCTGCGAAAGCAGGGGCAGCCGGTTTACGACGAGACCATCACCGACGACGAGAAGAAGGTAGACGCAATCGGCGGCTTCGAAAAGGACGACCTCTACGACGAGGCCGCCCGTATCGTCGTGCAAAGCGGGCAGGCGTCGATCTCGTACCTCCAGCGCCGCCTGCGCATCGGCTTCAGCCGCGCAGCACGGCTCGTGGACATGATGGAGGCAGACGGTCTCGTCTCGGCCGGCTCGGGCGGCAAGGCACGTGAGGTGCTAGTGCCGAAGGATTATTTCGACCAGGTAGACGCACAGGTGCGATAAGGCAGGCGTCAGGGATCAGGGCCGGGCGTCAGGAGGCGTCAGGCTTTAGGCTGATCCCTCCTGACCCCTGACCCCTGACCCCT
>JBOGIN010000669.1:0-6540 GCA_050742275.1 Vicinamibacteraceae bacterium | reverse complement strand
CAGCTAGAGTGTGCAACCGGGGTCAGGCGCTATGGCCAGGCACTGCATTTCAGGGAGCGATCATCGCCAGCATGGCTTCGCGGTATCGGGCGCCGGAGATAGCGTCGGGAGGAAAGATGGCGTCGATGGAGGCGAGCTCGGCGAGGGACATCGTGATGTCCAGGGCGCCGAGGTTGTCGTCCAGGTGCCTGCGATCCGTTGTGCCGGGGATCGGGATGACATCGTCGCCGCGTGACAGAACCCATGACAGAGCAAGTTGCGCGGGCGTGCAACCGCGGGTGTGCGCGAGCCGCTTCAGCTCGTCCACGAGCCGCAGGTTGCGGGTGAAGTTGTCGCCCTGGAAGCGCGGGTTCTTCCGCCGCAGGTCGTCGTCATCGAAGTTGTCCGGAGTTCGAATGGCGCCCGTCAGAAAGCCGCGACCGAGCGGGCTGAAGGGCACGAGTGCGACGCCGAGCTCGCGGCACACGGCGAGCGCCCCGCTGTCTTCAGGGTCGCGTGTCCAGAGCGAATATTCGCTTTGAAGCGCCGTGATGGGATGAACCGCGTGCGCGCGGCGTAAGGTGACCGGGCCGACTTCGGACAATCCGACGAACCGCACCTTGCCAGCGCCGACGAGCGCAGCCATCGCGCCGACGGTGTCTTCGATCGGCACCTCGGGATCGACACGGTGCAGGTAATAGAGATCGATGGTGTCGACGCCCAGCCGCTCGAGGCTCGCCTCGCACGCGCGCCGCACGTATTCCGGCCGTCCGTCGAGCTTGCGACGCGCGGCCAGGTCCTTGTCGGTGACGAAACCACATTTGGTGGCGAGCACGACGTTGGCGCGCCGGCCGCGAATCGCGCGCCCAACCAGCCTCTCGTTGGTGTACGGGCCGTAGATGTCCGCTGTGTCGAGGAACGTGACGCCGTGATCGAGCGCTCGCTGAATCGTCGCGAGTGCCTCCTGCTCGTCGGGCGCGCCATAGCCCTGACTCATGCCCATGCAGCCGAGGCCAAGCGCTGAGACCTGCGGGCCAGTCACGCCGAGTTGCCGTGTCTTCATGGAAGCCTCCTGTGCAGGGCCACGCCGGCGATCACCAGGCCGATGCCGATGAGCTCCACTGGTGCGGGAATCTGCCCGAGCACCAGTATGCCGACACCGGTGGCCGTGGCCGGCAGGAGCGTGAGCATCAATGCGAAGCTCGCGCGCGTCAGGCGGGCCATGGCGAACTGATCGAGGACATACGGAATCACGGACGAGCAGACGCCCACGCCGATAGCCGCGGCGAGCAGTGCGGGATGACGCAGTGCCGGGACCGCTTCGCGGATGCCAACCGGAAAGGCCGCGACTGCTGCGACGAGCATGGCGACCCCAAGCCGATGAATTCCATGCACCGCCCCGCCATCCGCCGCCATGCGGTGGCCGAACACAATGTAGAGCGCGAACAGCATGCAGTTCGCGAAGGCGTAGACGTACCCGAGCGCTGCGCGCTCGATGCGGATATCGGTGAGCAAGTACACGCCGAGCACCGCCAGCAGCAGCGCGCCGGCATTACGAGCGCTGCGCAGACCAAACGCCGCCAGCCCAATCGGCGCCAGAAACTCAATGGCTCCGACCGTCGAGAGCGGGAGCCGCGCCAGCGCCAGGTAGAACGTGCTGTTCATTGCCGCGAGCACGAGGCCGAGCGCGATCACCCCGCGTCGATCGGCGGCGCCGATCTGGCGAAACAGCCGCCATGGTCGCTGCCAGACCGCGAAGATCAGCGCCGCGCTCGCGATTCTCAGCCAGGCCATGCCCAGCGGGTCGACACGCGAGAACAGCAGCACCGCGAACGCCGGCCCGGTGTAATGAAACAGCGCGCTCGTCACAAAGAACACCTCCGGCGGCAGGCGCTGCGCCAACGAAGCCGCCGAATGACGAGGCGCGGTCAGGGACAAGGTCTGCATACGGAATGGCGACCGTTCGACTCAGTACGGTAGCCGTTCACATTATCACGTGTCAACTACATTTTAGACGTGATAATATCCGCGTATGGGCCGACCACGGAAGCTCGTTGGCATCGAGGAGATGCCGTTCGTTGCGGGGAGTCTCTGTCTCGATCTCGTCAATACCACTGGTGCTCGCGCGACCGGCGCGCCACGAGAGCGCCTGTCGACCTATCACGACCTTCTGGTGTGGAGCGAGCGCGCCGGGATCGTAGACGCGACGGCTGCAAGGCGCCTTCGCAGCGCGGCGAGAGACCGTGAAGCGGATGCCACACGCGCCCTTGCGGGCGTACGTCAGGTGCGTGAGGCGCTGTACCGGCTGTTCCTGGGAATCGCTGAAAGACACCACGTGGACCCCAAGCGAGTGGCACACCTCGGTAGCCTCTGGCGTGCCGCGCAAAGCCGGCAGGAACTGGTGGTCAGCGAAAACGGAGTCGAGCTCAGGCTTGTTGCCAACAAGGCCGATCTCGACGAAATGCTGTGGCCGATCGTCCTATCGGCGGTGGAGTTGCTGACGGGTCGCCTTCACCTACTCAGGCGCTGCGCCGAGTGTGACTGGCTGTTTCTCGACGAGAGCAAGAACGGATCGCGCAGGTGGTGCAAGTCCACGTGCGGCAACCGCGCGCGGTCTCGCGAACGATACAAGCGCGGCCGGACAGCCGACCCGGCGCCGATGAGGATCCGGCGTGGCTAAAGCTCTGCCCTACCATCGATACGAGCAGCGAGGTAAGCTGTCCAGTCAGGCGTTGCCGATCTTACGGAGGATGTCAGATGCAGCGGATCGCAACCTTTCGACGACGTGCAGGGCGGAAGCCGCTCCAGACGTGCGCGCTCATTGTGTGTCTCGCGATCGGCGTCTCGGCGCATTCCAGCGCCCAAGAGACGCGCGCGCCAGCGAGCGCTGCGGCAGCATCGAAGCCGGGATTGATTCCATGGCCCTCCTCGGTCTCGCTCAGCGACGCGGAGCGATTCCCGATCACGAAGAACACCGCGATCGAGGTCTCGCCCGACCCGGAGCTGCAGCGCGTTGCCCGCGCTCTCGCCGACCTGCTGCGGCCCGCCCTCGATACGACCCTCACCATCCGGGAGAGCAGCGGATCACCGGCGCCGGGCGCGATTCGGCTCGAGCTCACACCGTCCAGCGACGATGGGACGGACGAATCCTACGAGCTGACAATCGCGACCAGCGGGATTCGAATCAGCGGAGCCACGCCGGCTGGTGTCTTCTACGGCGTCCAAACGCTACGACAGCTCCTCCCGTACTCCGTTGAGCTGCGCGGTGCGAGACCTCACGAGCTGTCCGTTCCCACTGGGAAGATCGTCGATCGACCGCGCTTCGAGTGGCGCGGCGCGATGTTGGACGTCGCGCGCCACTTCTTCGAGCCTGCCGACGTGAAGCGCTACATGGATCTGCTCGCGCTCTACAAGCTCAATCGGCTCCATCTCCACCTCTCCGACGATCAGGGCTGGCGCATCGAGATCGCGGGATGGCCGAACTTGACGAAGCATGGTGGCAGCACGGAGGTTGGCGGTGGTGCGGGCGGGTTCTACACGAAACAGGACTATGCGGACCTCGTCGCCTACGCCCGCGACCGCTTCATCACGATCGTGCCGGAGATCGACATGCCGAGCCACATCAACGCGGCGCTCGCCTCTTATCCCGACCTGAACTGCGATGGCAAGGCGCCATCCCTCTACACGGGAATCAGGGTGGGCTTCAGCGCGCTGTGCGTCGACAAGGACATCACCTACAAGTTCATCGACGATGTGGTGCGCGAGATCGCGGCAATGACGCCGGGACTGTACTTCCACATCGGCGGTGACGAGGTAGAGAAGCTGAATGCGAAGCAATATGGCCAATTCATGGAGCGCGCGCAGGATATCGTGCAGAAGCACGGCAAGGCCGCCATTGGATGGGACGAGATCGCCCATGCCAAGGTGCTGCCAACGACGCTGATTCAGTACTGGCGGCCGGATGCATCGATAGACCCGCCGGCCGGGACGAAGCTGATTCTCTCGCCGGCCAACAAGGTCTACCTGGATATGAAGTACAACGACGAGACCGTCCTTGGCCTCAAATGGGCGGGTCTTGTCGATGTGTCGGTGCCGTACGAGTGGGACCCCGCCACACGGCTGCCCAACGTGCCCGAGAGCGCCATCCTCGGCGTCGAGGCGCCACTCTGGTCGGAGACCGTTGCCACCATGGCGGACGTCGAGTTCATGGCGTTCCCGCGGCTGCCGGCAGTTGCCGAAGTGGCCTGGTCGCCGCAGGCCGCGAGACGATGGGACGACTTCCGAGACCGCCTGGGCGCGCAAGCGCCGCGATGGTCGGCGCTCGGCATCAACGCTTACTGGTCGCCGAACGTGGACTGGCAGCGCTGACCTTTAACCGCGATTCAGTTGTGTGGCTGTGGGGGCCGGCTTCAGCCGGCCCAGGGCCGCGTAAAGGCGGCCCCCACGATTGTCAACACAACTGAATTCTACGGCTAGGAGCCAGAAACCGTGAACGATGCCGCCATGTGCGAGCAGATTCGCTCCTGCTCCTGCAGCTCGTCGGGATTCATCACACAGGTGAGCCGGTAGAGCGTTTGCGCGACGGGGAACGAGTACTGCCGGACGATCTCGACGCCTTGTGAGCCTGGTCGTTGATACTGAACGGCCACGACGCGGCGGTTGCCGTCCTCGAGGAGCCGGGTCTCGAACCCCGTGGCGTTCGGCGCGCGCTTCTTGATCGTCTCCGTCTCGATCTTGCCGAAGACGTCGGTCACCTCGTCCGGGCGCAGGGCCTGATTGAGCTTCCTTTGTTCCAAGACCACCGTCGCCGCACCATCCTGCTGTTCGAACGTGGCAAGCGTTGGCGAGCTGCCCGGCAGGCTTTGCCAGTTCTCTTTCGGATACTCGATGGAGATTTGGCCTGAAGGATCGCGCAGCGGCACGAAATCCGGCTCGGTTGCCCGGGTGAGCCAGGCCGGCCCGGCAGGCGTTGCGGGCACTTCCTCCGTGCGAGGCTCCGTGGGGGTGGAAGGGGCCTCATCGCGTGAGGCGCATCCATGTAACGCCACCGCCATGGGGATGATCACGACCAGCGCGAGCGCCGGTCTGACGAGGGTCCATTGACGACATCGGAACACTTCCAGCGGCCACTGCAAGGAGACCTCCTCATCGTCCGCGACCGTTGAACCGCTATGCGGCCCCATTACGTGAAGCTTGTCTCGTCACCGAGCTTCCTTCTTCAACTCTATGAGACGTGCCCTGGCCGCCGCGCGGTTTGGATCATCCAACGGAAGGAACGCCACCGCCCTCTCATAGAGCGGAATGGCCACCGCCGTTTGCCCGAACGCGTCATACTGCCTTGCTTCCTTGTACGCCTCCGTTCCCGCCACCTTCATCTTTTCGAGGACACGCGCCAACGCCTCCTCGATCCCCGGTGTCGCCGGATCGACCGAGCGCGCTCCCATGTACCGACGGGTGGCAGTCTCGAGATCACCGCTGTTCTCGAACCGCTCACCATCGCGCATCAGGCCCTCGGCCCTTTGCGCGCGTAGCGCGCGCGCCTGGTTGCGCAGCTGATCGGCGTCAGCGGAGGCCGGCAGGCCCTCGAGCAACTGAATCGCCCGACCGTAGTCATCGCGTGCCAGCGCCACTCTCGCGTTGCGAATCCGCTGCTGGCGGGCGGCTTCGCCCGTCAACCGGTCTTCGTCCGCGTTCATGACGCTGCCGGGCAGCGCGCGGCCGTAGGCCGAGAGCGGTGTCTCTGGACGCGTCAACGCGTGTGCCCCCGGCAACGTCGTCGTTCGTAGCACTGAGAGCGCCGGCTGACGGGCGCTCGATGGTTCGCTCGTGGGCGCGCTCGGTCTCAACAGCATGAGCGCCACCACGGCGACCAGCACGACGCCGAGCCCAATCGCGAGCATCCTTGGCGCGAGGATCCTCGACGCACGCGTCGGTGCTGCCGGACGCGTGCCGGCGCGCGATGCTCGCACGCTCTCGACGCCGGCGCTCGCGGCCGGCAACGTCCGGGACGTGGTGAGCGCGGCGGCCGGGGCGGGGCTCGAGAGGGGAGCCGGCTGGACGGTGGATGCTCCCGCTGGCGCGAGCGCCACGCCCGCGGACAGATCTTCCAATTCGATGCGGACTTTCCCGAGCACGACCGGTCGACCTGGCTCCAGCCTCGTGCGTTGAACGCGCCGGCCATCGACCCAGATGCCGTTCTGGCTGTTCACATCGATCAAGACGTAGTCGCCTTGCTCGTGGCGCAGCTCAGCATGATAGCGCGACACCGACTTGTCCTCATCCTGGAGGACGATGTCATTCTCGGGCGCGCGCCCGATTCGCAGGTCGCGCTTCGCCAGCTCGACGCGATCGATTCCGTCGGATCGGAAGATGAGTAGCTTTGCTGCCATAACTCATCCAAGCCGTGGCGGTACGAGAGCCCGTTCGGGGAACGTCAGATTCCCAATGTCAATAACGTCCCCTGGCGCGAGAACGGACGGCGCGTAGCGCTTCCTCGTCCCCCGTCCTCGTCCTCGGGCCCGGGTCCCCCCGTCGCCTGTCGACCTGGCGGTGCGGTGCCCG
>JBOGIN010000668.1:0-1973 GCA_050742275.1 Vicinamibacteraceae bacterium | reverse complement strand
TGGATCTCCGGCTGGTCACGCCGGAGAGCCGCGGCGCTGCGCTCCAATACTTCACCGGATCGAAGCTGCACAACATCGAGCTCAGGGACCGCGCCCTGAAGAAGGGCTGGAAGCTCAACGAGTACGGCCTCTTTCGCCTGGAGGACGGCCGCCGCCTGGCGGGCGAAAGCGAGGAGGCCCTCTACGCGGCGCTCGATCTTCCGATGATCCCGCCGGAGCTGCGAGAGCTGCGCGGCGAGATCGACGCGGCCGAGCGTGGCGCGCTGCCGCCGCTCATCGCGCGCGGCGATCTCCGCGGCGACCTGCACATGCACACGACAGCCACCGACGGCAAGGATGATGTGGAGACGATGGCACGCGCCGCGCACGCCGCGGGCCTGTCGTACATCGCAATCACCGATCACAGCCAGGCCCTGGCCATGGCGAACGGTCTCGACGAGGCGCAGGCGCTGGCGCACGCAACGCACATCCGTGAGGTCGGCGCGCGGCTCGAGGGCATCACCCTGCTCGCCGGCATCGAGTGCGACATTCGTCCGGATGGGCAGCTGGATCTGGCGGACGACTGTCTGGCGCAGCTCGACCTCGTGATTGCGTCGGTGCACTCGGCGTTCAACCAGAGCGCGGAAGCAATGACCGACCGCGTCTTGCGGGCCCTGGAATGCCCGTACGTCGACATTCTCGGCCACCCCACCGGGCGTATGCTCCTCCGGCGCGACCCCTACCCCATTCACGTCGAGCGGGTGATCGACGCCGCCGTCCGGCACGGCGTGGCGCTGGAAATCAACAGCCAGATCTACCGGCGTGACTTGAACGACGCCCATGCACGGCTGGCGCGCGATCGAGGCGCCAAGCTGGTCATCTCGAGCGATGCGCACTCGGCCCGAGCGTTCGGCGTCCTGGACTGGGGCGTCATGACGGCCCGCCGGGGCTGGATCGAGGCGGGCGACGTGTTGAACACGCTGCCTCTCACGGCGTTCCGGCGCGCCCTACGGCGGAAGGCGCGACGGGCCCGGCGCTAGACCACCGGCCGGCCAGCGGCCGCATCTCCGCTGCACGACGGATTAGTTAAATCTCCTTCCCAAGTAGCCGCAATGTTTATTAAGATGCTTACAAATGGCTGCCACGTATTTGGACGTCGGCCGTGGCACGCCAGCCAGGCGCGCGCGGGCCCTCGCGCTCGGTGTCCTGCTGCTGGCCGTCGCCGGGCCGGCGCCGCCAGCGGACGCGCAGGTCCTCTACGGCAGCATCGTGGGCACGGTGACCGATAGCTCGCGCGCAGCCGTCCCGGGAGCGACCGTCACCGCCGCCAACACCGACACCAACCTGGTCCTAACGAGCGTCACCAACGAGCGCGGCAACTTCACGCTCACCAACGTGCTTGCCGGGCCGTACGACGTCAAGGTCGAGCTCCAGGGCTTCCGCGAGTTCGTGCAAACCGGTGTGCCGGTGACCGCCAGCACCGTCAGCCGCGTCGACGTCACGTTGGAGATCGGCACGCTCGCCGAGACGGTGACGGTCGCCTCCGGCGCCGCGCTGCTCCAAACCGACCGGGCGGACGTCCACACCGAGCTGCGCTCGAAGGAGATCACCGACGTCCCGCTGCCGGCCTACCGGAACTACCAGAGCCTGATGAACCTCGTGCCCGGCGCCACGCCGGCCACCGTCCAGAACGATCTCACCGACACGCCGGCCCGGTCGCTGCGGAGCTTCGTGAACGGGCAGAATCCGAACAGCAACGCCACGACGACCGACGGCGCGACCAACGTCAACCCGTGGCTGCCGCACCACGTCATGTACGTCTCGCCGGCGGAGACGATCGACACGGTGAACGTCTCGACGGGCAGCTTCACCGCCGAGCAAGGCATGGCCGGCGGCGCCGCCATCACGGTCGTGACCAAGTCGGGCACGAACCAGCTCTCCGGCTCGGCGTTCGAGTTCTTCAATAACGAGGGGCTGAGCGCGCGGTCGTTCTT
>JBOGIN010000667.1:0-2932 GCA_050742275.1 Vicinamibacteraceae bacterium | reverse complement strand
TCGATGGTCTCTTTCTTCGACCGGGCATACAAGTGGAGGATGACCTCCGTGTCGCTGCTCGTCTGGAAGATCGCGCCCTCGCGCACGAGGCTGTCGCGCCGCTCGCTGGCGTTCACGAGGTTCCCGTTGTGGCACACGGCAATCTGGCCGTGGACGCACTCGATGAGCAGCGGCTGCGCGTTGGCAAGTCCGCTCTCGCCGGCGGTCGAGTAGCGGGTGTGCCCGATGGCGCTCGTCCCGCCGATCTCGCGCAGGACGCCTTCGGTGAAGATGTCCGCGACGTACCCCATGCCACGAGTGACGCGGACACCGTGGCCATCCGCCGCGGCAATGCCGGCGCTCTCCTGACCGCGGTGCTGGAGCGCGTAGAGGCCGAGATAGGTGAGGTTGGCCGCTTCGGTATGACCGAAGATGCCGAAGATGCCGCATTCTTCCTTAAGCTTGTCCATCGTGTCCTGGCGGCGGGGTCTAAAGACCCCGCCCTACGTACGAATTCACGGTGTCCTGGCGGCGGGGGCTAAAGACGGCCCTACATACGCGTTTCATCGTCTCTCGGTCACGCTGCTACGCCGCGCGTGATTCGAGCAGCCGCTCCAACGCCGTCGTCCACACGCTCTCCAGCTCGTCGCGCGGCTCGTCGATCACCGTGTTGCCGTTCAGCGCAATGCGCACGCGATCGCCGCCCGTGTGGCCGATGACGCGGGCAGGCAGACCCGCGGCGGCGACGCGCTCGACAAACGCGCGCTCGTCCTCTCGGCGAACCGTCACGAGGACCCGGCCCGCAGCCTCACCAAAGAGGATGCCGTGCTCGACCGGGATCAGTGTGGCGCGTCCCGCCCCATCGCCGTCCTGCGCGCCCAGATCAATGTTCACACCAATGCCGCCGTTCTCAAAGCAGCATTCGGCGAGCGTCACCGCCAAGCCACCTTCGGCGAGGTCGTGCGCCGAACGCACGAGGCCATCTCGAATCGCGCCTGGCAGGAGATGGTGCAGCGCGCGCTCGGCGTCGAGGTCGACGGCCGGCGGCGCGCCGCGCACCTGACCGTGGATCACGTGGAGATATTCACTGCCACCAATCTCGGCTCGAAGCGTGTGCGCGCCGACGAGCACCACGGACAGGCGCGGCTCGGGAAACGCTCGGCTCACGATGGTCGACGCGTCTTCGATCAAGCCCACGACGCCCACGACCGTGGTCGGGTAGATGGGCCGGCCTTCCGTTTCGTTGTAGAGGCTGACATTACCTCCCGTTATGGGAATCTCGAGCGCACGGCAGGCTTCAGCCAAGCCTTCGATGGCCTCGACGAGCTGCCACATGATGTCCGGCCGCTCGGGGTTGCCGAAGTTGAGGTTGTTCGTGGCACCGAGCGGGACACCGCCCGCGCAGGCAACGTTACGCGCCGCCTCCGCAACCGCGAGCATGGCGCCGTGACGAGGGCTCAGTTGCCCGTATCGTCCGTTCCCATCGAGCGACATCGCAAGAGCGCGGTTGGTGCCCTTCACGCGCACGACACCGGTGCCCATCCCGGGCAAGACCAGCGTATTGGTGCGCACCATGTGGTCGTATTGCCGAAAGATCCACCGCTTGCCGGCGATCGTGGGCGACGCCAACAGGGCGAGAAGAACGTCCCGCGGCGGTGGCGCGGGCCTGAGATGCTCTCGACGGAGCTCGCGCTCTGCCTCGAAACGCTCCGGCTTCGCGTACGGCCGGTCGTAGAGCGGAGCCTCGTCGGCCAGCGCCGCGGCGGGAATCTCCGCGACGGGCATGCCCTGTTGCCGGATGCGCACGATCCCGTCACTTGTCACCTCACCAATGCGGCAGGCGTGTAGATCCCACTTCTCGAAGATGCGCTCGACGTCCGCCTCGCGTCCCTTCTTGACGACGAAGAGCATGCGCTCCTGCGACTCCGAGAGCATGATCTCGTACGGTGTCATCCCGGCTTCGCGCTGCGGAACCAGCGTGACCTCGACGTCCATTCCCGTGCGGGCCCGGGCGCTCATCTCGGACGTCGCGCAGGTGAGGCCGGCCGCGCCCATGTCCTGCAGGCCGACGAGCGCATCGCCCCGCAGCGCTTCGAGGCATGCCTCGAGCAGGAGCTTCTCCATGAAGGGATCGCCCACCTGCACGTTCGGCCGCTTGGCGGACGTCTGCTCGTCGAACTCCGCCGACGCCATGGTCGCACCGTGAATGCCGTCGCGACCGGTCTTCGCTCCAACGTAGTAGACAGGGTTGCCGGCACCTTCGGCGCGGCCCTTCACGAGGTGCTCCGTGCGTGCGATACCGAGGCAAAAGACATTGACGAGCGGGTTGCCGGCGTAGCACGCATCGAACACCGCCTCGCCCCCCACCACCGGAATGCCGATGCTGTTGCCGTACCCGGCAATGCCGGCCACGACGCCCCCAACGATGTGACGCGTGAGCGGCGTCTCGAGCGTGCCGAACCGAAGCGAATCCATCAGGGCGATGGGCCGCGCGCCCATGGTGAAGATGTCACGGATGATGCCGCCGACACCTGTGGCGGCGCCTTGATACGGCTCGATGAACGACGGGTGATTGTGCGATTCGATCTTGAACACCGCGGCCAGCCCGTCGCCAATGTCGACTGCGCCGGCATTCTCGCCAGGGCCTTGCAGCACATGCGGTCCCGTTGTCGGGAGCTTCTTCAGGTGGATGCGCGAGCTCTTGTAGCTGCAGTGCTCCGACCACATGACCGAGAACATGCCCAGCTCGGTCAGGTTCGGCTCGTGGCCGAGGATCGCGACAATGCGATTGTATTCATCACGCGTCAGGCCGTGTTGCTCGAGCAGGTCCATCGGGATTCTGGATTCGGGATTCAGGATTCAGTCGTCGCTGCGATTGCACCCGTGCGAAGGATCGCCACGACCGAATCCAGGATCAGGCGGCCGTCCGCACTGCCGAGCACCGACTCGCAGG
>JBOGIN010000666.1:0-2977 GCA_050742275.1 Vicinamibacteraceae bacterium | reverse complement strand
GTCGAACCCGACGATGAACTCCCGCGTGCGGTCGTTCTGGATGTCCGGATCGATGGCGCCGGGTGAGAGAAAGTTCGTGGGATTCTCCGGATCGTAGCCCGACTCTCGATCGAGAACGGTCGAGAAGTCCAGCTCGTTTTGCTGTACGAACTCATCGCCATTCAGGTCGCTCCACGGATGGCGGACCCAGACGGCGCCGGTAGCGGCCAGATCGTTCGACAATTGCCCCGGCGACATCTGGCCGAAATACATCGAGTACGACGCCGAGACAATGCTGCGGCCGTCGCCGAGCAGGTCGTACGTCATGCCGAGGCGGGGCGAGATGTCGTTCCACACGACACCCGCGTCGATACCAGGAAACGAAACGGCGGGCAGCACGTCCGGCGCAAAGGGATGTGCTGGAGCGTTCGACGGGGCGGCGAACTCATCCTGCCGATCCCATCTCACGCCCAGGTTCACGCTCAGACGGTCGCGCGTGAAGGTGTCTTGCGCATACAAGGCATGCGTATCGAGATGCGACACCGAGTTCTGATCCCGGTACAACTGCGCGGAGTCTGGCACGCCATTGTCGAAGCGCGCGTACGCATTGCCGCCACGATGGTTGAGCGTGGTCTCGTGCGCGCTGCGCCACCGATAGCCGACCTTGAACGCGTGATCGCCACCCCAGAAGCCGGGGAGAAAGTAGTTGGTCAGCACGTCTACGCTGTTGGTGGGCCGCATGAACACGGACTGCTGGTACGATCGGCTCCAGCGCTCCGTCGAGATCTCGAAGGCCGGCTGCACGTCGGCGAGGCTGTCTTCGTGGAAGTCGAGCACGAAGTTGTTGCCCAGGTGGGCCCACTGCACGTCGACCAGCCAGCGATCGCTGAACACGTGTTGATCACTGGCCTTCCAGAACGGCGACGGACCGGTTATCCATCCAGAGCTGCCGAACTCACTTGGCACCGGCTTCTGCCGGAACGTCGTCTCGATGGGACGCGAGTCCGAGGCATCGCGTGCATTGCGGACTTTCTCCGCCCAGGTGTTCTGGAACGTGATCCGGTTCCCCTCGAACGGCGCCACCTGCAGCTTCCAGTTGTAGTTATTGAGCTCGGTCTGGTCGGTCTCGAGGCAACCCCGGAGCCCCTCGGTATCGGTGGGCGGCGTCGGCCGGCAGGTGGGCGTGTCCTTGAAGAAGCCCACGACGCCGGTCCTGATGTCCTGCGTGCCGTAGCTGCCCCAGAACCACGCCCGGCCGCGCTTGATGGGGCCGCCGACCTCGAGGCCGTAGTCCTTGATGTTCTGAATCGGCGCGCCGGAGCCGGCGCCCGCGGCCCGAATCTCGTCGTTGATGTTGTCGGCCTGCAACTGCTCGTCGGTCACGTAGAAGCGGCCAGAGCCTCGGAACTGATCGGTCCCGCTGCGCGTGACCAGACTGATGCCGACGCCGCCGGTCTGCTGCGTCACATCGGCGCCGCCCGTCCGCACCTGCATCTCCTCGAGCATGTCGAAGTCGTAGTAGATCGGTGAGGCGCCGGTCGCCGACATATCCGTGATGTCGACACCATCGACGGACCACTTGGTGTTGCCGCTGTCCGCGCCGCGCGAAATGTAGCCGGACTGCTGCCCCGACTGGCTGCCGCCGACGTTCGCGCGATCCATCGTGATGCCAGGTGCGCGCTCTAGCATCACCCAGGGGTCGCGTGCGGACGGAAGGTTCTGCAGCGCCTGGAGGTCGAACGTGGACTTGGTGCCCGTCTCTTTCGTATCGACGATGGGGGCCTCTCCCGACACCGTCACGTTCTCTTCGACCGAGGTCAGCCCCAGCTGCCCATTGACCTGGGCGCTGAAGCCAATGGTGATCCGGATGTTCTCCTGCACCCGCGCCCGGAAGCCGGCCAGCTCGAACGTGACCGAGTAGGTGCCGACCGGGAGCTCCGGCACGCGATAACTCCCGTTCGCGGACGTGGTCGCCACGCGTGGTTGCAATAGCGTTGGACCAGCCACGGTCACGGCGACGCCGGGCAGCACGGCGCCCGAATCGTCCGTGACACGTCCGAAGATCTCACCCGTCTGCTGTTGGGCGCTGAGGCTGGTTGCACAGAGGAACACGCCGAGAATGGCGGCGCTGAAAGCGCGGGTCGTCATCGTCCGTCCTCCTGTCACACCGGCTTGGCGCCGGCGAAAAAATGCCCCGAGCGGGGCGCGGCAGCGAGAGGGAAGAAACACGCCGGACCAGGGTCCACGAGCGGTCCAGCCGGAAATTCGTTGCTTGCCTGAAGCATATACAAGTTTGCCGGACGCGCAAAGCTCGAAAAACGGCGCTATGGGACGCGACGGCAACTCTGCTTACTGTGCCTTCCCGTAAACACTATTGTATAGAAGGACAGGTTGAAGTGCTCCTTCTCTGCCGTACTATATGTCCTGCTGAGCTCGAGATCCTCGCATCCGCGCAGAGATCACTGAGACGCGGCTGTCACACGTTTCACGGTATACTCGCCGCTACCGGTTGCGTGAGCCTCCGGTCCCGCCCGCCTGTGCCCCCTCCTGATGCACCTGCCGAGGAGGAACGTGAATGCCGTCCATATTTGCACTTGTGCTCTGGTTGACGACCAGCCTGGCGTCGGCGACAGCCGCCACCCCCGTTGACGAGCCCGACTGGCCTCAGTGGCGCGGTCCGAACCGCACTGGCATATCGGACGAGACCGGCTTGCTCACGTCCTGGCCTGAAGGGGGCCCCAAGGTGGCCTGGTCCGTCAAGGGCCTCGGCGCCGGCTATGGCTCGGTCTCAATCCAGGATCAGTGGATCTTCGTCCAGGGCACGGAGGGCAACGACAGCGTCGTCTTTGCGTTGAACCGGGCCGACGGCAAGCGGGTCTGGACGAGGTCGCTCGGGCCCACCCTGGAGCAAGATCGCGGCCCCGGCCCCCGCGGCACGCCGACGGTGGATGGCGAGCACATCTACGCGTTGACGGAGGCGGGCGACCTTGCGTCGGTG
>JBOGIN010000665.1:0-3154 GCA_050742275.1 Vicinamibacteraceae bacterium | reverse complement strand
GTGTCGCTCCACGAAGGCGAGGCGAGGGGCGAAAGCAGACCGACGACACCCAGCACGACGATCGGGCTGGGCCTCATCGGCTCGACGTCGCGCGGCGAGGACGGGCAGGCGAGATGCCGTCCCAGCGCGGATCGCCGCCTCTCTCGTCCGGCGCCATCGTGTCCCACGGCTCTCGCGTCATACCGTTGAGGTCGTACACCACCTTGCCGTCGCGCAGCGTCATCTCGCACCCGAGGCGCTCGGTTCCGTCCAGGCGTCCCCCGCGCGGATCCACGAACCCGAATGTCCCCTTCTCGAGCCGCAACACGGCGACGTCGGCCGGCGAGCCGATCGAGAGGTTGCCGAGATGCTCGAGTTTGATCTCCCGCGCCGGGTTCCACGTCGATCGAAGAAGCACGTCATCGAGCGACATGCCGAGGGCCAAGAACTTGCCCATCACGTTCAGCATGTCCTTCATGGCGGTGTTCATGCTGTTGATGTGCAAGTCCGTCGAGATGGAATCGGGATAGTAGCCTTCTTTGAACGCTTGAGCCGCCGTGCGAAACGTGAAGCTCGATCCGCCGTGGCCGATGTCGAAGATGATGCCCTTTTTCTGAGCCTCCAAGATCGCAGGGTTTACCTTGCCGTCGATGATCTCGCCGCGTCCGCCGCCCGCGTACGCGTGCGTGTAGATGTCTCCCGGGCGGAAGTACTTCGTGAACAGCTCGGCGATGGTTCGCACGCGCGCGCTCCCAAAGTCCACCATCACCGGAATATCGGCGATACGGCCCACCTCCTCGGCTCGCTCGTACGGCGTCCATTCCGGCCCGCTGAAATGCGCGCTCTTGATGCCGACGATGAGGCCCTTGTGCTTGAGTGCCATGTCGGCGGTGGGCTTCACCTCCATGTCGGCCACATTCTGCTCAGCCTCGCCTGCCATGCCCGCGCCGACGATGTTGAGGAAGGCGACGACGCGCGTCTTCGATTGATCGACGATCCGCTGCTTGAAGTCGTCGAAGTTGCGCCACCCGGAGCTGCCAGCATCGGCGACCGTCGTCACGCAGCTCCTCAGCGTGAACCCGTCGGGATACACGCTACGGAACCCTCGAGAGTAGGTAGTGCCTTCCCCCGGATACACGTGGACGTGGATGTCGACCAAGCCTGGCGTGACGTAGAGGCCCGTCGCGTCGACGCTCTTCAGCGCGTCCGAGGCGGGAATGTCCGGTTCGACAGCGGCGATCTTGCCGTCCTTGATCGCGACATCGCGAACCGCGCTAACCTTGTTGCGCGGATCGATGACGTGTCCACCCTTGATCAGGAAGTCGTAGCCGGTCTGGGCGTGGACCTGCCCGGCCAAGGCGAGAGCCAGCAGACCCACGCCAGCACATTTCATCGTCTGACCATTCATGTCGTCCTCCGCTGAAGCGCCTGTCCCTCAGGCTGGCTCGCCGAACAGATGCCGGCGCGCCGTCCAGGTGGCATCGAGGTACTCGCCCATCTCGAGCGTGCCAGACATCGCGTCGCCGGCGACGGTACCGGTGAAGCCATAGCGCAAGCTGTCGCCGTGGCGCTCGGTCACCGTGCTCGCAAGCGACACGCTGTTGCCGTCGATGGTGCCGGTGATATCGCGCGCGATGAAGTTGCCGTGGTGGCGGCCCGCGAGCTGATTGCCGGTTTGTTGAAGGTGCACGGCATGCACGGTAGTGCTGGCCCTGTAACGGATCGCGACCTCCCACTGCCCGGTGAGATCGGTCGCCGGCGGCTTGGGCGCCGCCGCGGGCCTTGGTGTGTGCCTGGCCGACAGCACTTGGCGGACGCGGCTGGCGACGATCTTCTCATCACCTGGCGCCATCATGGACATATTGAGCGAGATGCCGGTATCTCCCGGCTCTTCCTGCGCGCTCCGCCCGCCGCCCCCGCCGCCGCCTCCGCCTCCGCCTAGGGCAATGCGCGGCTCGGTCGTATCGAGGATGTCGGCCGCCTCCGCGCCGGTGATCCCGAGCGCCGCGGAGTCCCATCGAATGGCGACGCGAGGGCTGCGGTTGCTCCGCCCGCCGGGCTCACGGCGCACGAGGGCCGTCACGCCGGGAAGGTTCGAGACGGCGCTGGCAATGTGCTCCGCGCGAGCGATCCATCCCTGCCACTCGGCGTCATGATCGCGCTTGACCCAGCTCTCCACCGCGACAAGCATCCCAACGATCTCCTCGCGGCCGACCTTCATGGCGCGCGCGTAGCCGTGATGCGGGGCGCTGTGAATCCAGGCCGCCTGGACGAGATCTTTGCGGCCCAGCAGGAGGCCGGCGCTCTGTGGACCCCGGATGATCTTGCCGCCGCTGTAGCAGACGAGCGTCGCACCCCGCTGGAGGTGTACGTTGGGGATCGTGAGCACCTCGGCCGCGGCATCCACGAGCACCGGAATGCCGTGGGGACGGGCGAGTGCGGCCACGGCCTCCAGCGACATCGGCCCTTCCTCGTTCCGTGAGTTGGCGAAGATATAGATCATTGCCGTCTTCGGGCCGATGGCCTGCCCCAGCTCCTCGGGCGTCTCGACCTCGATCACCTTGACGCCAACCGCGCGAATGGCCGCGTCGTAGACATTGCGCGAGTGGCCAGGAACGATGACCTCGTCTTTCGGAAAGCCGGTGAGATCCGGGATGCGGACGTGCAGATCGGGGTTGCCGCCGGCAACGCAGGCCGCAGTGGCATGAGACATGGCTGCCGCGCAGCCGGCGGTGACCATGCCCCACTCGGCACCGGTCAGCTCCGCCAGACGCTTGCCGGCCGCCTCCATGAGCTCATCGAGCTGCACGTGCTGCTGGTTCGCCAGACTCTTGGCGGCGCGGACCTCCGGCAGCTCGATCGATCCGCCGATCACCGTCACGGTGCCACGACAGTTGATCAGCGGCCGTACGCCGAGATCGCGGTAGAGATCAGGCGCGGCGTCTGGCGCCGGTGCGACAGCTGCCGCCGCCGGGCCAGCGGCCGACGCGCGCGACGGCAGCGCACCGCCAAGGATCAAGGAGCCGGCGAACCGGGCCAGCTCCCGTCGTGACAGGCCGGCCGCCGCCGGTGCTCGCGACGTCTTCCGAAGATTCACCACGTGGTGCCTCCCTCGAGCGCCCGGCACTGCAGGCCGGTCGCCTTGAAGCTCCGTTGTACGGGAGAACGGCAGCGC
>JBOGIN010000664.1:0-2264 GCA_050742275.1 Vicinamibacteraceae bacterium | reverse complement strand
GCAGGTCTGGGGGTGCGACCTCTCGCGGCTCCAGCCAGCATCTCGCCTTGGAGAACCCCGCTCTCAACAGACGCTGCTCCGTCTCTGCCGGACCCGCAAAGCAGGTCGGACTCCAACCGCTCAGGTACAAATCGAAGGGCGGCCGGGAGGCGAGCTCATCCCCAATGGCGTGGACGTTGGCTAGATTGCCCGCCCCGCCGCATTGAGCGACGAGAAGGCCGCTATCTCCCAGCACGCGACGCAGCCGCCCGAACAACCGACCGTGATCGTGAATCCAATGGAAGGTGGCCGTCGAGAACACCACCTCGACCGGCACGTCGAGCTCGAGCTCGAGCAGGTCCATGACGCGCAGGTCCGCCTCGTTTCCGAGACGCTGGCGCGCGACTGCAATCATCGAGGGCGATCCGTCGACGCCAATGATGCGCCCGCGCGGAAGTCGCTGGCGAATGAGCTCCGTCACGCGGCCCGAGCCGCATCCAGCATCGAGCACCGTCTCGTCGCCCCGGAGGACGAGGCGACCCAACACTTCCCTTCCCCAGCTCTCCATGGGCGCCGACAACCGCTCGTATTCCGTCCCGTCCCAATCTCGTGGCTTCGTCATACGGTGGCCGAATGGTACACGGAGCTGACCAGACAGCGAGTTGGAACGGCCCGCGCCACCTCAACCGGGAGACACAACGCAACCGGCGTGGGCCTCCTTACGTCTGTATGATTGAAGGCTGGTCAGCCCCCGGGCCAGCCATGATCGTTGTCGCCGCCTTGAGCGACGTGCATACTAGATGGAGTCGGCCGAGTGGCCCTGACCAGCGCCTGCCCGCGCGGTTGCGTCTGTGCACGCTCTCATTCACCAACTTTCGCAGGCGGCGATGGAGGCATCAATGGAATCTATGACAGCGTCTTCTTCGAATCATCCGCGCAAGCCGGGCGTCGCGCGCGTGCGCTACTGGCTTGCGGGTGCTTCGCTCGTGGGCCTTGGGCTCGTGGCGGGCTGGCAACTCTCCGGCACGCCGACCTGGAGCGCGGTGGTGGATGCGCCAGCCACGACCTCCGCCCCCATTGGAGCTCAAGCGCGCACGATTGGCGGTAACCAGGACAGCTATGCGCCCATTATCGAAAAGGTCGTGCCGGCGGTCGTCAGGATCGACACCAGGGGCGAGACCAAAGAAGAGCGCACGCAGTTCGAGGACTTGCCGCCAGGCTTACGAGAGTTCTTCGGACCTCAATTCGACATGCCGCGGCGTCCAGAGCGTGGCGTTGGCTCGGGCGTCATCGTGGACCCTAACGGCTACATCATCACCAACAATCACGTCGTCGAGGGCGCCGACCGGATCACGGTGACGCTGTCCGACGATCGAGAGTTCACAGGGAAGCTCGTCGGAGCCGACCCACCGACCGACGTCGCGGTCGTCAAGATCGAAGCCAAGGGCCTGCCCGCGCTGACGTTTGGCGACTCCGACGCCGCGCGCGTGGGTGACGTCGTGCTGGCGGTTGGTAGCCCGCTTGGCCTGGATCAGTCCGCCAGCCTGGGGATCATCAGTGCGAAAGGGCGCACGAGCGTCGGGGTGAACGTTGGCGCCGGCGGGGAGCCTGGCTACGGTGACTTCCTGCAGACCGATGCGCCCATCAATCAGGGAAACTCAGGCGGAGCGCTTGTGAACACGCGCGGTGAGCTGATTGGCATCCCCACCATGATCTTGTCGCCCAGCGGCGGCAACATCGGCGTGGGCTTTGCCATTCCAACCAACATGGCGCGCGGCGTCATGGACCAGCTGGTCAAGAGCGGGAAGGTCCGCCGCGCCAAGCTCGGCATCTTTATCAATGACGTCGACACCGCGATGCAGGAAGCCCTGAACTTGCCGTCGACGCAGGGCGCCGTCGTTGGACAGGTCCAACCTAACACGCCTGCGGCAACGGCTGGCCTCAAGCAGGGCGATGTGATTGTCGCGGTCAACGATCGGAAGATTCGCAACAGAGACGAGCTGCGAAACCTCATCGCGGCGCAGCAGCCGGGCAGCCAGGCGAAGATTACCTTCTTGCGAGCCGGGAAGGAACAGAGCGCCTCGGTCACGCTGGGCGAGCTCGAGGCAGAACAGCAGACCTCACGTACTCCAGGGGACGAGGACACAGAAGGTGGCCGTCTCGGTCTCAGGGTGGAGCCTCTCACACCGGAGCTGAGAACCAAGCTGAAGACGACCCGTGACAGTGGTGTCGTGGTTGCCGACGTCGAGCCGGACAGCCCGGCCGGCGAGGCCGGCATTCGACCC
>JBOGIN010000663.1:0-2435 GCA_050742275.1 Vicinamibacteraceae bacterium | reverse complement strand
CCTGAAGGCCGCGCGCTACGTACAGGGGAGAAAGCGCGGTGCAATAGGTTACTGATTCAGCGCTCACAGTCCAGAAGTCTACGACCAGCAGGCGGAGCGCGTCACCGCTTGCCCGGCCGACCTTCGCCGAGCAAGCTCTTGGCAACGAACAGCATGTTGGCGGGGCGCTCGGCCAGACGGCGCATGTACCACGGAAACCAGGAGTCTCCATAGCTGATCAGCACACGGACCCGCCCTCCGCTTGCGACGAGCTGCCGTTGCAGGCCCGTTCGAATGCCGTACAACATCGCGAACTCGTAGCGATCGTGCGGAACCGACTGCTTCGCCGTGTACGTGCCAATGCGATCGATGAGCGCTTGATCGTGCGTGCCAACTGCCAGGAACGCGGTCTGCCGTCGCGCGCCCCCGCTCAGGAGCTGCACGGCCAGCCGAAAGAAGTTCTCGTCGACATCCCGCTTGCGCGGCAGGATGAGGTCGTCCGGTTCCCGATAGGCCCCTTTGACCAGGCGGATCGCCGGTCCCAGCGGCAGAAGCTCCGCGAGGTCGGCCGCGGTTCGACGAAGATAGGCCTGCAGGCACACGCCGACCGCGCGCGACTCGTCGCGAATGCGTCGATAGATGGCGAGCGTCTGGTCGACGTACCCCGTGCTCTCCATGTCGATCCAGACGACGGTGCCGATCTCTGCGCTGCGGTGCACGAGGCGGCGCAGCCGTCGATAACAGGCGTCGACGCCCAGGTCGAGGCCCAACTGGGTCAGCTTCACGGAGACCTGGGCGTCGATCGAGGACAGCGACAGGCGGTCGAGCACGTCCAGGTAGTGGCGCGCGACGGCATCCGCTTCGTCGCCCGATGTCACGTTCTCCCCGAGGTGTGTGAACGTGCTGGCGGCGCCGTCGCCGCCAATTGTATGTGCGGCTGCCAACGCGTCCTCGAACCGCTCTCCCGGCATGAACCGCGATACCGATCGACGGATGAATCGATACCGCGTCGCACGCTCGCGCAGCCATGCGCTCTCGGCGCAGGCGAGCAGCGTCGAACGCAACACACTCGTCATCTCACCTACCGGCGCTCTCGCCTGCCGTCGTCTGCGGGCGGTTCTTCTTCTGTGCCTCGACCATCGCCGCGACGTCCGCCAGCAGCTCCTTCGCGTCGTAGACGATCCCGTCCTTGATGGTGTACTTGACGCCGCCCACCTGCTCCGGCTTGCCGGTCTCGTCACTGAGTTTGAGGGCGCCGGTGCCGTAGAGCACCTTCAAGTTCTCGAGGGGGTTCTGATCGACGACGACGAGATCGGCCAGCAAGCCTTCACGCACGACGCCGAACTCGATCGGCTTCTTCTGGTTCTCGAAGAGCGCGAGCGCGCCGTTCATCGTGGCCGACTGGATCACCTCCAGCGGATGAAAGCCCGCCTCCTGCAGCATCTCGAGCTCGTTGACGTAGCCAAACCCGTAGGTCTGGTAGATGAAGCCGGAGTCGGATCCTGTCGTCACGCGTCCGCCCATCTTCTTGTAGTCGTTGATGAGCTGAAACCAGCGCTGGTAGAAGTGGCGCCAGGCTACTTCGTCCTCGGTCGTCCAGTAGTACCAGTAGGATCCGTGGTTCTCGCGGCTCGGTTCGTAGAACGCCATCAATGACGGCAACGTGTACTTGTCGTGCCACGGCGCGTAGCGGAAGTGCATGAGATCGCGACCTGCCGAGTAGATCGTCATTGTCGGGTCGAAGAAGGTGCCGAGCTTCAAATGCTCTTCGAGATACGCGCGCCACGCCGGGCTGCCCGGCGGATGGATCTTGTCCCACAATCGGGCGACCTGACCGAACCGCATGTACTCGTCGTTGTTGATCTGATCCACCGGCCACGGCTGGACGACGTAGTCCTTGAGCAGCGACTCGAAGTGGCCGTAGAAGTGCGTGACGGTGTCGAGGCCCAGTCGGGCCGCGTCGATGGCGTTCATCTGCGCCACGCCGGTCTGGCCCAAGTGCGCCGTCGTGCCGAGGCCCTGCGCGTGGGCCTCGTCGATGAGCGCTTTCATGATCTCCGGCCGATGCGAGCCCAGCTTCAGTCCGTCGACGCCGTTCTTTGCTGCCCACTGTACCCAGGCGCGCGCTTGCTGCGGCGTGTCGATCTTATCCTTGCCCTTGTCCCAGCCGCTGCCCGGCCGCTGGTAGTTGTAGATCCGTGGCGCCACGATCTCGTTGCGGGCGCTGCGCGCCTTCTCGTTCGCGGCAACATTGTTGTCCGCCAGCGAGACGCCGCGCACGGTGGTGACGCCGTGGGCGAGCCAGAGCTTGTAGGCATACTCCGCCTCCGGGTTCTTGGGCGGGCCGCCGGCGTGCACGTGGAGGTCGACGAACCCAGGCAGCACGTACATCCCCGTGGCATCGATCTCGCGGTTCGCGCCCTCCGGCGGACGGTCCTTCTTCAACGGCAGGCCGG
>JBOGIN010000662.1:0-2422 GCA_050742275.1 Vicinamibacteraceae bacterium | reverse complement strand
GAGCCGTGCCCGAGGGTCGCCCTGCTGGCGGCGCGTCGACCAGGCCGCCGAGGCGATCCCGGCACATTCCGGCGGAGGTCAAGCGCCGGGTTTGGGCCCGCGACGGTGGCCAGTGCACCTTCGTGAGCGCGAGCGGCCAGCGCTGTCCCGCGCGCGGCTTCCTCGAATATCACCACTGTGTCCCGTACGCGGCGGGTGGCGAGGCGTCGGTCGAGAACATCTCGTTGCGCTGCCGTCGGCACAACGTCCATGAGGCGGAACAGGCGTTCGGGCCCTGGTCGCCGTCGGCGGTGCGGGAAACGCGGCCTAGCTGTGGGGGCGACGGCGTGGCGAGGTTTCCCCTCGCGTTCAGGAGCGTCACGTGTTTTGCGAGCCGGGACGCAGCCGGTCTGCACGCAAGGTACGCGTCAACTGGCCGCGCGGCCAGTTCGTGGAGGCCCTGGCACCGCCCGTCTTGGCCTGGGCCGCATCACGGCGCTCCGCTGTGAGAGCACCCTGACCGACGAAGGTCCTGCCGCGCGTCGCCGCTGCAGGGCGGTCCCGCCCGCTCCGGAGGCGAGACTTGCGCGAGTCGGGCGCTCCCAACACCTGCCAGGGATTGACATCACACGCCATCGTAGAGCCGCTCACTCGTAGCGAAGGGCAATGGCGGGATCGACACGCGTCGCGCGTCGGGCTGGCAGATAGCAGGCGACGAACGCCACCGCCACGAGGATCACGAGCACACCAAGCAGCGTGAGCGGATCCGTGGGGTCGATATCGTAGAGCAGGCTGCGGACGATGTGCCGCAGCGGAAGCGTGGCGGCAAGGCCAATCGCACAGCCGATCCCGGCGAGCAGCAGCCCACGCCCCAGCACGAGGCCGAGGACCCCCGCACGGCTGGCGCCAAGCGCGACCCGGATGCCGAACTCGTGCGTGCGCTGCGAGACCGAGTACGCCATCACGCCGTAGATCCCAACAGCGGCGAGCACGAGGGCAACCACCGCGAGCAGACCAATCAGCCACAACGCAAGGCTCCGGCGCGCGACGCCATCCGCCATGAGCTCCTCCATCGTCCGAATGTCGAAGAGCGGCTGCTCCGGATCCACGGCGCGCACCTGCTGCTGCACTGCATTGATCATTGCCCGCGGATTGCCGGACGTGCGAACGACGACGCTGCCAAACCTCCGCGGGCTCTGGAGTTGCGGCCAGTAGTACTGCACGCGCGACGGCGCTTCGAGCGTGCGGTACCGCACGTGCCGGACGACCCCCACGATGGTTCTCCAGGGGTTGTCGGAGTCGGACCCGCCGCCCTTGAGACGCTTCCCGATGGGATTCTCGTTCGGCCAATACATTGCCGCCATTGTCTCGTCGACAATCGCCACAGGGGCGGAGCGCTCGTTGTCGCGCGCCTCGAAGTCGCGCCCGCGCACCACTTGAATGCCCATCGCGTCGAAGTACCCGGGCATCACAGCACGCCAGTCGGCTTCAGGAGACGCCCGCTCCAGCGGGACAGATCGCGTGTCGACCGTGACGGTTCCGGATGAGTCACCGCCACTCAATGGCACGCTCGTGACCGACCCAGCAGCTTCCACGCCCGGCAGTGCCCGCACGCGCGCTATCACGTCACGGAAGAAGCCACGCACGCGATCGCCGTAACGCCGATCGTTTTCGTCGGCGCCCACAGGCACCTCGTACTGTGGCCCGTTGAGCTCGACACTCACCGTCAGGACGCCCTCCGGCCGGAAGCCTGGATCGACCGCTAGCAGCTTCACGAAACTGCGAAGGAGCAGTCCGGCTCCAACGAGGAGCATCAACGACAACGCCACTTCGCCGATGACGAGCGCCTGGCGGAGGCGGTGCACGGAGCTATCAGCGGTTCCCCAGCGGGCGCCGGATCGCAACCGTTCGAACCGCACCGAACCGGATGTCTGCAAGGCGGGCACGAGGCCGAAGATCATGCCGGTGGCAAGCGTCACGACCGCGGTGAAGGCAAAGACCCGTGTGTCGATGCCGACGTCTGCCACGCGCGGCAGCGTTTCTGCCGCGATTCCGGCGAGCAGCTGCGTGCCCCAGCGGCCCAGCAGGAGCCCCGCGATCCCGCCAAGGCCCGCCAACAGAACGCTCTCCGCGAGCATCTGTCCCATCAACCGGCGGCGGTCCGCGCCGAGCGCCCCGCGAATCGCCATCTCGCTTTCACGCGCCGAGGCGTGGACGAGCAGCAGATTGGCGATGTTCGTGCACGCGATGAGTAGCACGAACACCACGGCCCCCATGAGCATCCACAGCGTTGTCCGCACGTCGCCAACGGTTTCTTCCAAGAGCGGATTGACGAGAACCGCAAAGTTGAAATCGCGATAGGGATATTGGGGATTCTGCTCGATCATGCGCTGCGACACGGCCGCCATGTCGGCGCGGGCCTGGTCGAGCGTCAGGTCGGACC
>JBOGIN010000661.1:0-1889 GCA_050742275.1 Vicinamibacteraceae bacterium | reverse complement strand
TGCCGCGGCGCCGCCGAGGCCAGCACGCGGGGCCACGACGTCGAGGTTCTCGTCTCGGCGCCGCCGGAGCCGCTGGAAATCGTGACCGACCGGGAGCGGCTGCGGGCCGCGCTCGTGAACATACTGGCCAACGCGCGTGAGGCGGTCCTGACGCGGCGTGCCGACGAAGCCCGGATCGTCCACGCCGTCGCAATGGGGCCTGCGCCACGGGAAGGACAGCCCGCTGAGCGGGGCCCCCGCGAGATCACCGTGGAGGTGCAACAGGACCCGCCGGGCAGGGTGCGCGTTGTCGTTGCCGACCGAGGGACGGGCATCGCCGCGGAGGACCTGCCGCGCGTCTTCGAGCCGTACTACACGACCCGCCGCACCGGCTCCGGACTTGGCCTCGCAATTGCACGTCACATCGTCGAAGGTCTCGGCGGCACGATCGAGCTGGCCAGCCGGCACGGCGAGGGCACCACTGTGACGATCGCGCTGCCAGTGGACTCGCGGACGTAGGAGGCGCTCTATTCATGACAGTTCGTGGCTCCGTTCTCATCGTCGATGACGAGGTGAAGATTCGGACGTTGCTCGCGTCGGCACTTGGTGATGGTGGCCACGAGGTGATGTGCGCGGGCAGCGCAGCGGAGGCGCGCCGACTGCTCGGGCAGCGGCTCTTCGACGTCCTGGTCGTCGACAACTTGATGCCGGGCATGACCGGTCTCGACCTGATTCGCGAGCTCTCGGCGTCCGTCGCAGAGAGCGATCGCCCGCAGGTGGTGATGATCACGGCGCACGCCACGGTGGAGAGCGCCATTGCGGCCATGAAGCTCGGCGCATTCGACTACTTGCAGAAGCCGTTCGAGGTCGACGAGCTGATCGTTGTCGTCGGCCGCGCCCTAGAACACCAACGTCTTCGCACACAGCACCGCTATCTGCTGTCTGAGCGCGACGAGGACTTCAATCACTATGGCATTGTCGGACGGAGCCGCGCGATGCAGGAGGTGATACGGCAGGCGGAGCTCGTTGCCGGCTCGAAGAGCACGATCTTCATCATGGGGGAGACGGGCACGGGCAAGGAGCTCGTCGCGCGCGCCATCCACGCACACAGCGCCGAGCGTCACATGCCGCTCATCAAGGTCAATTGCGCGGCAATCCCGGAAACACTGCTCGAATCTGAGCTCTTCGGCCACGTGCGCGGAGCGTTCACCGGCGCGATCTCGAACAAGAAGGGGCGCTTCGCCCTGGCGGACGGCGGTACGTTGTTTCTCGACGAGATCGGGATGATGAGCCTCACCGTGCAGGCCAAGCTCTTACGCGTCCTGCAGGAGCGCGAGTTCGAGCCGCTCGGCAGCGAGCGCAGCCAGCAGGTTGACGTTCGCGTGATTGCCGCCACGAATCGCGACCTCGCGGCGCTTGGACGCGAGGGGCGCTTTCTCGAGGATCTGTATTACCGACTGACGGTGATCCCCATTCGCATTCCGCCGCTGCGAGAGCGTCGAGACGACATTCCCGTGCTGGCGGAGCACTTCGTGCGCAAGCACGCACAGCGCGCCGGACGCCGCGTCGAGCGGCTCGACCAGGCGGCGCTGGATCGTCTCTCGGCCTACGACTGGCCAGGCAACATCCGCGAGCTCGAGAACGCGATCGAGCGCGCGGTCGTGCTGTCCGCCACACCGACGATCACGGCAGACGCCATTTCTTGGCCGGCGTCGCTCGGCTCACCGTCGACCGTCCTCCCGTCGAGCGACCTCCACCAGAATCTCGACTGGGTCGAGCGTGAGACGCTCAAGCGCGCGCTCGAGGCGTCGCGCGGCGTGAAAAAGGATGCCGCGGAGCTCATGGGCATCAGTCAGCGGGCGCTCAGCTACTACCTCTCCAAGCACCGCGTCGACTAGTCAATGCCGTTC
>JBOGIN010000660.1:0-4605 GCA_050742275.1 Vicinamibacteraceae bacterium | reverse complement strand
GGGCCCAGGGCCGGCACCAACCGCTGTCCGGGCGCATCCGGGGCTAGCACGCGCTGGCAGGGCTCCCCCTCCGCGGTCGTGCCCGTCGCGTCAGCGGCAACCGGCGCCCCTGATTCGATGCAGATGGGCGCCGCTGCGGCGATGCCATACATGCCGCGCAGGCTTTGAAGACGGAGCACCTCGTCCCTGGAAAGCACATGCTCGCGTCCCAGGAGCCTCGCGACGAGACTGATGTGCGCGAAGTGCTCGATTGTCTCCATCTTGTAGTACGCATTGAATGGGTCGCTGCCAATCGTGAGCGCGCCGTGAGTGGCAAGCAGGAGGGCATCGTGCGCCGTGATGTGCTTTCGCACGGCGTCCGGCAACTCGTGCGTCGAAGGCGTGCCGTACTCCGCAATGGGGATACTGCCGAGGGTCGTAATGACCTCTGCAAGAACGGCGCGGTCGAGCGGAATGCCGGCGACCGCAAACCCGGTGGCCTTCGGCGGATGCGCGTGCACGACCGCGCGCACATCCGGCCGCTGCTCGTACACCGCCAGGTGCATGAGCAGCTCGGACGAGGGCGCTCGCGCGCCGCCGATCTTCTTGCCGCCAAGATCGGTCGTCACGCACATGTCCGGCGTCATGAATCCCTTCGACACACTCTTGGGCGTCGTCAGGATGCGCTCATCGTCCAGACGAATGCTGATGTTGCCGTCGTTGCTGGCCACGAACCCTCGCGTCCACAGGCGGCGGCCGACCTCGACGATGTCCGCGCGGGCTTGCTCCTCTAGCATAGGCATCAGGGGTCAGGGATCAGGGATCAGGGATCAGCAGGCCTCAGGCCTGACGCCTGCCGACGCCTGCCCCCTGAGGCCTGACCCCTTCTTCAAGCCGATCGGCGTTTTTTCTTCCATGCTCGACGGCATTCCTCGGAACAAAAATACTTCGTCTCACCGCCGGACTGCAGGGCAACGGCACGCTCAGGTAGGACGTGTGTGCCACAGACGGGGTCTCGCGCCAGCGGAGCGGACACCGGTGACCTCCGCGTGCTTTCGCTGAGCGCGTGCCGCACCCTCGCTACCAGCCGCCACACCAGGCGAATCACGAGCAACACCAGGAGAATGCGTAGGATCCAAGAGGTCAGAAGCACACCCAGCCTTTCGTTACGGCGACGTAGGGGCCCGCTCTCCGCCCAGCTCGGGATGCGCCGACCGAAGCGCATCGAGAGCGGTCCGCGCAGCCCGCCCCTCGGGACTGTCTGGCGCGAGCTTCACGACCTGCTGCCATGCCTCGGCGGCCCCCTTCAGGTCCTGCTTCGCAAACGCTCGAACGATGCCGAGGTTGAGAAGCGTCTTCGTATGCCGCGGGTCGATGTCCAGCGACTTGGCGAATTGGGCGAGCGCTCGGTCCGGCTGATTCGTGTAGTAATAGCTCACACCGAGGTCCGTCGTCACATCAGGGTCGCTCGAGTCGATCTCGGTCGACGCTTCGTACCAACGTGCTGCCTCATCGAAGCGCTCGGCATCGAAGTACAGGTTCCCAATCTCCGCGCGCACAGCAGCATCCGTGGGACGCGCCTCGGCGAGGGCCATCAGCTCCTCGAGCTTCGCCTCGTCGAGCGGTGCTGGAGACCGTGCTTCAGCCGCCGCCCCGCCACCGCCGCCCGCCGCCGCCGGCGCGCTCGCTTCAGTGGGCTCCGGACGGCTCGCCGGCACGGACTGGGCGCCGAGCAGCCAACCGACGAGCAGCCCAAAACAGGCGCCCGCCACAGCGAAGACAATCGATTCAGCCTTCA
Organism: Vicinamibacteraceae bacterium; assembly: GCA_050742275.1. Classification (GTDB taxonomy): domain Bacteria; phylum Acidobacteriota; class Vicinamibacteria; order Vicinamibacterales; family Vicinamibacteraceae; genus WHTT01. The sequence goes on along the minus strand of JBOGIN010000660.1, from coordinate 2,828 downwards.
TGAATCCTTATGGATCAGCGTAACACTAGCACGTAGCGCGCGCTCCTCAGACGGCGCGTGCGAGGGGGCTAAGACCCCTCGCTACCGCCTCGTCACCAGTGCCGCCATCTCGCCCACCGCCCGGTCGAAACCAACCAACGCGGCACGTGCCACGATGGCATGACCGATATTGAGCTCGACAATTTCCGGGATCGCCACGATCGGGCGGACGTTGAAGTAGTTCAAGCCGTGGCCCGCAAGCACCTCGAATTCGCCGCGCGCCGCCAGACGCGCCACGTCCTTGATACGAGCGAGCTCTTGTAGGCGCGCCGCCTCGGGCGCATCGGCGTACGGGCCGGTGTTGATCTCGATGGCGTGCGCACCCGTCTGCCGGGCGCGACGTACCTGCTCAGGGTTGGCGTCGATGAACAGGCTGACGCGGATACCTGCATCGGCCAGTTGACGCGCCATGTCCTTGATGGCTTGGTTGTGTGCCCCCACGTTCAAGCCACCCTGCGTGGTTACCTCGTTCGGCTGCTCGGGAACCAGCGTGACCTGATCTGGGCGCACCCGCAGCGCAATCTGCAGCATTTCAGCCGTGACCGCCATCTCGACGTTCAGCTTTGTCGTGACGACCTCACGGAGCAGCTCGAGATCGCGATCCTGTATGTGCCGCCGATCCCCGCGCAGGTGGATGGTAATGCCCTCGGCGCCTGCCATTTCGGCCGCGAGCGCCGCTGCGACGGGTTGCGGCTCACGGGCGCGCCTGGCTTCGCGGATCGTCGCGATGTGGTCGATGTTGACGGCGAGTCGCATAGTCTTGCGTTCAAGGGCCAAGCCCTTGGCTCGTCAGCTCAAATGTCCCCGGGCCGTGGCCGCGATCTCCTCGGCCCACACCTGAATCTGCCTCTGATCCTCACCCTCGATCATGATACGAAGGAGGGGCTCGGTTCCCGAGTAGCGCACCAACAGCCGGCCGCGGCCTTTCAGCTTGCGCTCGACCTCCGCCATGATGGCCGAGACCGCCGGCACGCCTTGCAGATCGCGCTTCGTGCCTACCCTGACATTGACGAGCGTTTGAGGATACGCCTTGAACTGCGCGGCGAGATCCGCCAGGGTCTGCCCCGACTCCGCCATCACACGCAGAACGAACAACGCCGTTGTGATGCCGTCGCCGGTGAACAGGAAGTCGGAGAGAATGATGTGTCCCGACTGCTCCCCTCCCAGCGAGAGGCCACGCGCCACGAGCTCCTCCATCACGTACTTGTCGCCGACGGCGCAACGAACGAGATCGACCCCATCGTCGCGCAACGCAAGCTCGAGGCCGATGTTGCTCATCACCGTGGCGACGATGGCGCTGCCGCGGAGCCGGCGCTGCCGGTGCAGATGCCGGGCGCACAACAGCATGATCGCGTCGCCGTCGACGATGCGCCCCGTGGCATCGACGAGGATGGCGCGATCGCCATCGCCGTCGAACGCGGCGCCCATGACGTAGCCGTCGCCCGCCACGAGCGCGGACAACCGCTCGGGATGCGTGGACCCGCACTCGAGGTTGATGTTACGCCCATCGGGCCGGTCACCCACGGCCGTGACGTGAAATCCGAGGGCCTCGAAGACGCGCGGCGCAACCGCCGCGGTGGCGCCGTTCGCGCAGTCCAGGGCAATCCTGCTGCCGCGGAGCGCTCCCGCATCCGGCAACACCTGCCGCGCATGCTCGACGTACGGCGTCACGCCATCCATCGTCTCCACCGGCGCCGCAGGAGGCCCATCGATCGACCATGCTGGATCGGAGACCCAGCGCTCGACCTCGCGCTCGAGTTGCTCGTCGAACTTCTCACCCCGCCCGGAGAAGATCTTGATCCCGTTGTCCCGATACGGGTTGTGCGACGCCGAGATGACGATGCCCGCATCGAATCCCATCGTGCGCGTGAGGTACGCGATCGCGGGCGTCGGGATGACGCCCGCGCTTTGAATGTCGCTGCCCATCGCCCGCACGCCGCGCGCGATGGCTTGCTCGAGCCAGACGCCCGACTCGCGTGTGTCGCGTCCCACGAGCAGGCGACCGCGTCCTTCGTGCGGCAGCACACGCACGAGCGCCGCCGCCAGCCGCACGATGGTGGCTTCGTCGAGTGGTGGCTCGCCTGCGATGCCACGCACGCCGTCAGTGCCAAAAAGACGAGTCACGGCTTCACGGACTCCCGGCGAATCTCAACCCTGACCAGCGCCTCGCGTGCGCCGAGCAGCCGGACTTCTGCGTCAGGGACGCCGACCGCGACCTGCTCCTGCACCGCGCGCACCGCGCCCGTGATGCTCACCGGCTCGGTGGTGGCTCCGGTCACGTCGCGCACACGGCTCTCGGGCCCCGCCACCTGAACGGTCGCCGGCTCCGTCGTGACCTTTCCCTTCACGTAGCCTGGCGCCGGCTCGCCGGTAATATCCGGCACGACCGGCACATCGCGAACCCTCGATCGCTCCACATTGAGGGAGAAGGAGGAGGGTGAGACCTCCACCACCTCGACACCGTAGGGTGTCCGCACCTGCTCGGGCGACAACTGGAAGAGTCTCGTGCCCGGCCGTACCCTGCGAAGGTCCAACACGGCCAACACCTCACCGAGCTGCATCCGCGCGAGGTTGCCGGACGAGCCTCGCACGCGCACGTTCACCGAGACCGGCGTCTCACCGGCAATCTCGAGGCCCGCCGGCACGTTCTGAAACTCGATCGGGACCGGGAGGTAGCGCTCGGCCGTCTCCTGGCCGCCAACTGCGACCCATAGCAGCGTGGCCAAGCTCAAGGCCACGAGCTTCAGTCCGAGGTTCCGGAACGGGTGGTACGCCATTAGATCGTATAC
>JBOGIN010000659.1:0-6268 GCA_050742275.1 Vicinamibacteraceae bacterium | reverse complement strand
CCGATCGACTGGTGGACGAGCGCGGCCGCTCCGGTGGGTACGCGCTCGAGCCGTCTGCCATTCGAGAAACGGCAGGCGGTTTCGAGAACGTCTTCCAGACGCTTCAGGTGCTTCCTGGCGCCGCGGCTACGAACGATGAGGACGGCAGGCTTGCTGTACGTGGAGCCGGGCCGGAGCACAACCTCGTCGTGCTGGACGGCGTCCAGATTCACAACCCCTACCGCTTCAACGAGCTCACCTCCAGCTTTCTCAACCCGGCGACCGCCGCCCACGTAACGCTCGACGCATCTGGCCTCGACGCCGGCTACGGCGGCCGGTTGTCCTCGGTCACCATCATCGAGACGCGCGACGGCGCCCGGGACCGCAAGCTGGCAGTCTCCGGCTCGCTCGGGCTCGCGAGCGGCGACCTGCTGCTGGAGGGCCGCCTGCCGAAGACCGAGTCCGGCTCCTGGTGGGCAACGGCACGCGGCACCTACCATCGGCCGCTCGTTGGCTTGTTCAGAAGCGGTGTGCTGCCCAACTTCGGCGACCTGCAGCTCAAGCTGTCCGTCCGGCCATCCAGGACGACACACCTTTCGCTGTTTGGCTTGATCGGCCGTGAGAGCATGCAGGTACCGGACCTCGACGACGATGGCACGGAGTTCACGAGCGCGGAATTCCGGGGAGACAATCAGCTGGGGCTGCTGAATCTGTCGTGGACCCCCGGCGCTCGCGTCGCTACAACGACGACGCTGTCGGCCTCGGTGAACGATGCGCGCGACACGGACACCTTCTCATACGGGGGGAATCGACCTGGGTGGATCGATCCGTTCGAGCGCGTGGTTGGCGTTCACGATATCGCCGCACGGCAGCGGGTCGTGTTCGCGGTATCGCCCGGGCACGTGCTGGATGCGGGGATCGAGCTCCATCGGCTCCGCACGTCCTGGCGCATGACGGGCGTCAAGCCGCCGATCTTCTTGCGCGGACTCGGACCGAGCACATGGGGAGAAAGCATCGAGTATCCGTCAACGGGCGCGATTGAGTCTCGCCTGGCCAGAACCCACGTCGGCGTTTGGCTGCAGGATCGCGTGTCGATTGGCTCGAAAGTCGCCCTCGAGCCGGGTGTGCGGGTCGACTGGAACTCGCTCACGGCGGAATCGAGCTGGCAGCCGCGGTTGCGTGTGACCGGCCGCGTCGGCGGCACGGCGGTGTGGGCAGGGTTTGCGGCGCAGGCGCAAGCGCCGTCGCATGAAAGCCTGCAGGGGTTCGACTACGTTCACTTCTCCGAAGCAGATCACGCGCGCCTGCGGAACGAGCGGTCCCGGCAGATCGTGGTCGGGCTCCAGCGCCCGCTGGGCGCAGGTTTCGACGTCCGCGTCGAGGCGTACCGCCGCCGGTTCGATCGGCTGCTCGTGCAGCGACTGGAAACCGACGCCGAGCGTGCGCTCCGGCTCTCGTCCTATGCACTTCCGCCGGATCTGCCGCCCGACAGCGCGATCCTCGAGCACCGCCCCACGATATTTCCGGAAAGCACCGGGGGCGGGACCGCGAACGGCGTCGAGATCCTGGTTCGACGCACCGGCCGGCGGGTGAGCGGCTGGCTGGGGTACACGTTCAGCAAGACCACACGACAGATGTATGGCTACACCTTCCCATTCGATTTCGATCGCCCCCACGCATTGAGCGCCGCCCTCACCTTTCAACTGACGCGGCGCCTGCGACTGTCGGCCACGTGGGCGCAAGCCTCGGGCTTCGCGATCACGCCGCTGTCCGATGAGGTCGTCTTTACGAACGTCGTCCACGAGGACGGCACCATTGATCCGATCGCGCGCCCCTATCGGCGACAAGATGGTACGTTGGAGACCGCGCCAAGCGCTCGCATCCGCCGTCTCTCGCTGCGCAACAGCGACCGGCTGGGCAGCTACTCTCGGGCGGACGTCCGCGCGACGTATTCGTTTGGCAATTGGGAGGTCTACGGTGAGCTGATCAACCTCTTCAACACCAGGAATTACCTGCAGACCCTCCACTACCCAGGGGATGCGGGGTCAGGCGTCACCACGATGAACAACATCTACGAGAACTTCGAGCGGTTCCCCACGTTCGGCGTTCGCTTCAAGTTCTGAAGGGGCAGCGTCCTGTGACCGACACTGATCTCGAGCTCGTCCGGCGCCTGCTGAACGGCGATGAAGCCGCGTTCACACGGTTCTTCGATACGACATACCCTGTGCTCTATCGGTTCGCGCTCGTCCGTCTCCGCTTCGATCACGATGGAGCCTCGGACGTCGCACAAGCCGCCATCTGTAAGGCCATCAGCAAGCTGCATACGTTCCGCGGTGAAGCGGCACTCCTGACGTGGCTCTGCACGTTCTGCCGGCACGAGCTGTATGCCCATTGCGGAAAGCATGATCGGCGCGTGGAGGTGGAGCTGGTCGAGGATGCGCCCGAGGTCCGTGCAGCGCTGGAGGCGCTGCGGCTCTCGGCGGCCGAGGATCTCGACACGTCGCTGGACCGCGGCGAGGTTGCATCCCTCGTGCAGCGCGTGCTCGACCATCTGCCCCCGCACTACGCGGACGCCCTCGAGTGGAAGTACATGGACGAAATGACCGTTCAAGAGATTGCCACGCGACTCGGTGTCGGATTGAAGGCCGCTGAATCACTGCTGACGCGCGCTCGGCAGGCGTTCCGCGACGCGTTCCAGACCGTGCTCCCCGCGTGGCCCCACCTCGACCCGCGAGAAGGATGACGCCATGATGCCTGGATACGACGGTGGAGAGCCGGCCGCGCCAGCTGCCGATCGCATCGCGCAGCTCCTGAAGCTGGCGGGCCGCCGGCCCATGCCGGATCCGCACGACATGCGTACCGCCCGCGCCGCCGCGCACACGGAGTGGCTGCAGCTCCTCCAGCGGCGCAGACGACGGGCATCGCTCCTGGCGCTGGCCGCCTCCCTGCTCGCGGTGAGTCTTCTGGGAACAGCGGCCTCGCTCTGGCTGCGCCCTCAGATGGCGCCAGCTCCGGGCGCCGAGATCGGGACGCTGAAGACGATGAGAGGAGCGGTAGCCATCACGGGGGTCGGTCGACAACGAACGATGGTCAGCGAGAGCGGCACGGCGATCAGAGCCGGCGATCGCATCGAGACGCCGGCGGGCAGCAGAGCAGCGTTCACGCTGTCGGACGCCGTCTCGGTGAGGCTCGACGAGCGCACGATGGCGGTGCTCGATGCCGCCGACCACCTGACGCTCGACCGCGGAGCCGTTTACATCGATTCGGGGCCAGGCCCGCCTGATGCCACGCTTCACGTGGAGACGCCGCTTGGGCTCGTCCAGCACGTGGGCACACAGTTCGAGGTGCGTCTGCAGAGCTCCACACTCGGCGTCCGAGTTCGTGAAGGATCAATCGTCGTGCAGGATCAGGACGAGTCATGGACATCGCAGGCTGGCGAAGCACTGCTCTTCAGGCCCGGCCGGCCGCCCGAACGGCAAGCCATCGCGACGTCCGGGCCGGGGTGGAGCTGGGTTGCCGAGCTCGCCGAGCCCTTTCATCTGGAAGGGGCAACCGTTCCGGCGTTCCTGGAATGGGTGAGCCGCGAACAGGGCTGGCGCTGGGAGTACGAGAGTGCGAGCTTACAAGAGCGGGTCGATCGCATCGTGCTCCATGGCTCGATTGAGGGGCTCACGCCGGCGGAAGCTCTCGAAGCCGTGCTGCCAACGTGCGGCCTGGCGTTTCGTCGAGAAGGCGACCGCCTCATCGTCCGGGCAGCGGCCGGGGCCTGACCCACCTCACAACCGAGCGGCGAGGAACGCCCGTGGACGGCGACCATCCAGTGCCGAGATAATACCGCTGTGAGGTGCAAGGGCGATGCCGTGCGTGCCGTGGCGCTGTGCGCGGCGCTGCTTTCCGTCTATGCCTGCAGTCGTCCACCGCAGGAGTTGCTCGAGCAAGCACGTCGTCTCGATCTCGACGGCAAGCACGACGAGGCAATCTCTCTGTATCAGAGGGTGGTCCGCGAGACGCCCGACTCCTTCGATGCCCACTACGGCATCGCGCGCGCCCTCGACCTCGCAGGCAAATACGACGACGCACGTCGGCACTTCGCAACCGCGATCGACCTGGCGCCGGAAGACCTGAAGGATCAGGCGTTACGCATGATGGGCATCTCCCACATCTTTGTTCGCGATGCGGACGGCGCCGCACCCTACTTCAAAGCGGTCATTCGGCGCCGCGTCGACGCCGGGAGCTTTGGGGAGGCCGCCGAGGCCGCCAACGAGCTGGGGCGCGTGTATCTCGAGCTCGGCGATGCCAAGGAAGCGCTCCGCTGGTATCGGACGGGATACGAAATGGCGTCGCGTGAGCCGGGTCAACCGGCTGCGCTCACCGACCTCACGGCACTCCGGTGGGCACACGCCCAGGCACGAATCGCCGCGCGCCAAGGCAACGGGTCAGAGGCACGAAAGCAGGTGGCGGCCGTCAAGACGCTGCTCGACAAGGGAAGCAACCCCGATCAGCAGATACAGTATCCGTATCTGCGTGGCTACATCGACTTTCATCTCGGGGATCACGAAGGCGCACTCGTGCACCTGCAACGGGCGGATCAGGAGGATCCGTTCATCCTGCTACTGCTGGCGGCATCGCACGAGAAACTGGGGAACGCTGAGAAGTCGCGAGAATACTATCGAAAGGTGCTTGCGTCCAGCTCTCACGCCCTGAACAACGCGTTCGCGCGCCCTGTGGCGCGCGACAAGCTCGCGCAGAACCGCTGAGCGCGGTTCCCCGGTCGCGCGAACGCCGTCACAAGCGCATTGGCCTCGGTCGCCGAGAGTGACGACCGCGATTCCCACCATGGATTAACCGCGGGCCAAGATAACGCTGACGATTGTCACGAGCGTCGTGATCTGGAGGCCAACCATCCACACGAAGAGACGCGACATCCTGTCGTCAAGACGATCCAGCCGGTGATTCAGCCGCTCGTCCAAGCGCCGGAAATCTTCTCGGATGTCCGCAAAGACTTGCGATTGCTCGCTCATTTTCCCCTCGATGTGCGCGACCCTCTGTTGCACGCCCATTCCCCTACCTCCTCGAGCATAGCGTCGTCTCGGAAACTTTTCAAACGCTAAACTGCGAGACGAAGCGCACGATCCGTGCCAAGCCATGCCCACGGGAAACGCCGGAAGACGTCTCTCGCCCCGTCATAATCGCGCAGATACCGCGCCGCGCCTCGGTCGAAACAGCGCGGAGTCTGCAACCTGATCCTGCTCGGCGCGAAGCGGTCATAGAGGCTCCTCTCCTTCACCACTTGGCCGCACCGATATCTTCGGATACAGTGCCGTGGTCGTCATGTCTCCCGCGCCAAGATCACGGGCAGCTTCCGTTCGCTATCGTCGCGCCGCCACGATCGTGTGCTACTGGAAGGATGGGCGCCTTTATCTCGAGAACTATCGCACGCGGGTGCGCGTGCCGGCGCAGCACGCGTTGCTCCACGTGCTGGACACCTTCGACGGGTGGCGGACGATTCGAGCCGCGCAGCGGCGACTGGGCGGCGTGGATGCCGACGCACTGACACGACTCGTCGAGGCGCTCTGTGACGCCAAGCTCCTCGAACGCTCCACAGCCTCGCGACCGCCGGCCTCCAGCGGGCTGGGACGATGGGTGAGTTGGGGACCTGAGGCGGCGTTCTTCCACTTCGCGTCGCGTGACGTGACGTTCGAGCCGCCGGCGCTTGCGCGCAGGTCTCAGCGCGCCAAGGCGCGGCGCAATCCGCCGCCGCGCCCCGTCAAACAAGTACGCGCCCTCGCGCGCATCGCGCTCCCCACGCCAGCGATCGAGGCCCCCCTCACGCCAACGCTGCTACAGCGGCGCACGTGGCGCCGGTTTGGCCGGGAGCCGCTGACGCTGGCCCAGCTCGCGACGCTCGCGGGGCTGACCTGGGGCGTCCACCAGTGGGTGGACGGCGGCGTGTTCGGGAAGATTCCGCTCAAAACGTCGCCCTCCGGCGGCGCCCGCCACAGCATCGAAGTGTACGTTGTGGCCCTGGACGTCAAGGGATTGAAGCCGGGCCTCTACCACTATCGTGGTGACCTGCACCGGTTGGATCTCTTGCGCCGCGGTGCCACACGAGACGAGGTCCGCGCCTTCCTCCCTTCACAGGATGGCTATGGCGATGCCGCTGCGCTGTTTCTAATGACTTCGGTGATCCCCCGAGTGGAGTGGCGCTACCCTTCGTCGCGCGCCTACCGAGTCATCATGCTCGAGGCAGGGCACTTCTGTCAGACCTTCTGCCTCCTGGCGACAGCGC
>JBOGIN010000658.1:0-1686 GCA_050742275.1 Vicinamibacteraceae bacterium | reverse complement strand
CGTACGAGCATGGCAGCGCGCTCGATGAGACGGTTCCGAATCCGTTCTATCAGTACCTGACGTCAGAGAGGTTTCCAGGGTCGCTTCGGAACCAGGAGACGATTGCGCTCAGCGAGCTGCTGCGGCCCTATCCGCACTACGGCGGGCTGCACGTCGCGTACTCACCGGACCGCCGATCGCGCTATCAAGCCCTTCAGATCAGCGTCCGCCGGCCGCACCTGAATGGGTACAGCTTTCTCTTTGGTTACAACTACAATCGCGAGCGGGAGGAAGAGTATTTCGACGCGGTTGCGAGCTACCTCAACGAGTTCGAGCTCCAGGACAGCGATGAACCGCGGCATCGATTGTCGGCCGCTGGTATCTACGAGCTGCCCTTTGGCGGGGAACGCGCCTATCTGTCGAGCCTCCATCCGGTGCTCGATGCGCTGGTCGGCGGATGGCAGATGAGTGGCGCGTTCTATTTCAACTCCGGCCGATACCTGCGATTTGGACCGGTCTTGGTCGATGGCGACCCAGCGCCCGACACCCCGACGCCAGACCGCTGGTTCGACACCTCGAAGTTTCAGCAACAGCCGGCGTTCACGCCGCGCTCGAACCCATGGCAGTACTCCGGCCTTACCGGTCCCGTCTACTGGAACCTGGACGGCACGCTCACCAAGCAGTTCCGGTTGAGGGGCGGCGCACGGGTGGAGCTGAAGCTCGCGGCGTACAATGTGACGAATCGGCTCAATCGTGAGATGCCCGTCACCAGTGTGCTCGACCCGAACTTCGGCCGGACGCTCCGCCAACTGAACGGCACGACCGGCCGGCAACTTGAGCTCGGCTTGAAGGTCTTGTTTTGAATGCGCGTCGACACTCAGCACGTTCCACTTTCTCTCACCGACCGGGTCGCGCTGGTCACCGGTTCGACATCAGGCATCGGACGAGGCATCGCGCAGCTCTTCGCAGCGCTGGGCGCGAAGGTCGTCGTGCACAGCCGTGATCCAGATCGGGCGCAGGATGCGGCACGGGCGCTGGCGGAGGAGGGGGGCCAGGCACGAGCGGTCGCGGCGGACCTCGTAGAGGAGGAGGCATGTCGCGCCTTGATAGACCAGGCCGCCAGCGCGTTCGGTGGTCTCGATATCCTCGTGAACAACGCCGCCGACACGTCTCGTGGCGACGTGGAGAGCACGTCGGTGCAGTTGTGGGATCGCCTCCTCGCGGTGAACCTCCGTGCGCCTTTCATCCTCCTCCAACACGCAATCCCGCACTTCCGCCGCAAGGGCGGCGGAAGCGTCGTGAATATCGGATCGATCAACGCGTACATCGGTGAGCCCAAGCTCTGTGCGTATTCGGTGTCGAAGGGGGGACTGATGACCCTCACCAAGAACGCGGCTGCGCTCCTCAACCGCGACAGGATCCGCGTGAACCAGATCAACGCCGGCTGGACTCTCACCGAGGGCGAGGATCGCGTGAAGCGCGAGCAAGAAGGACAGCCGGCGGATTGGCTCGACGAGGCCGTGAAGACCCGCCCGTTCGGCCGCCTGCTGAGCCCTGCCGACATCGCGTACGCGGCGGCGTATTTCGCGTCCGATGCAAGCGCGTGCGTCACGGGGGCCGTGCTCGACGTCGAGCAGTTTCCGGTTGGCGCACCCCCGAACTGGTGAGCGAAGGTAAATGCTCCTGTACGTCGCGCGGCCTGAAGGC
>JBOGIN010000657.1:0-3700 GCA_050742275.1 Vicinamibacteraceae bacterium | reverse complement strand
CTTCTGAGCCGGCCCTTGTCCAATGATGAGGGCCGGCGTTGCGACGGCGGCGGCAAACACCGAAGCGATGATCATGCGCTTGTGCATGGGAATACCTCCAGATCAACGGCCGGTGGCAGGGCACCGTCATTGGCACCGCTGCTGGCCGTGCAGCGTCCTTATAAAAGTTCGGCGCAAGGGACGCCAAGGTTACGGTGCGCTGATTGGCAAAATGTAGCGCAGGCCTTCCGCCTTCGCATGAAGCTTCGGCGGACCGCCACTGCGGCCCGCGGAACGCGCGCCGCTGGCCAGCACTGTCTTGTCGGGTCCCATGGACCCGACGGCGGCGGAGGCGGTTAGGCCTGCCCGCGCTGACCAGCTAGGAGGCGGCCGACGCACGACCATGACCGACAGCCGCAACACGACTGACCGCCTGGGAGCGCTCATGCAGGCCGCGCAGTCTGGCGATGCCGAGGCGTATGTTCGGCTGCTGCAGGAGGTCACGCCGCGCATTCGCCACATCGTGCACCGCCGCCGACAAGGCCGAAGCGACGAAGAATGTGAAGACCTCGTGCAGGACGTCCTGCTCTCGGTGCACGCGGTGCGTGCGACCTACAACCCACAGCGTTCGTTCATGCCCTGGCTTCTGGCCATTGTCAGGAATCGACTTGCCGATGGTGCCCGGCGGTACGCTCGCCGGGCGGCGCACGAGGTCTCGATAGAGAACGGCGCCGTAACCATGAGCCACCTGGCAGCGAATTCCTCTGGTGAGACGTACCGCGATCCAGAGGCGCTGGCGCAAGCTATCGAGACGCTTCCGCACGGACAGCGCCGGGCGATCGAGCTGTTGAAGATCCGCGGGCTGTCGCTCAAGGAGGCCGCGGCGGCAAGCGGCACCAGCATTGGTGCGCTCAAGGTGGCGACCCATCGCGCGATGGACACGCTGCGGAAGATCCTGACCGGCGTGCAATGATGACGAGGACCGACGATCTGATTCGCCGTCTAGCCGAGGACATCCAGCCCATTCAGGCACTGGCCGCTCCGTGGAAGCGAATGGCGACCTGGCTGGCTTTGTCCGTCCCGTTTCTCGCCCTCGCGGTGCTCGTGATGTCGCCACGCGCCGATCTGGCCGCGAGGCTGTGGGATTCGCGCTTCTTGATCGAGCAGGCCTCTGCGCTGGCGACAGGCCTCGCGGCGGCCGCGGCGGCCTTCGCCGCCACGGTTCCAGGGTCGGCATGCGCGCGGCTCGCCCTTCCCCTCGTGCCACTTGCGGCATGGTTGGGCACTCTCGCTCACGGCTGCGTCCAGGACTGGCTGCAATTCGGTCCTGACGGATTGTCACTGCGACCCGACTGGATCTGCTTCCCGGCCATCGCGCTGATTGGCACGGGGCCGGCGATCGTGATGACACTGATGCTGCGCCAGGGGGCGCCGTTGAGGCCGCGCATGACGATGGCCCTCGGCGGCATCGCGGCCGGCGGCCTGGCCAATGTGGGGTTGCGTCTGGTGCATGCCCAGGATGCCAGCATCATGGTGCTGTGCTGGCAGGTCGGCACGGTGTTCGTGATGTCCCTGCTTGCCGGCGTGATGGGTCGCTCCATCTTACGTTGGGGCTCGACTGGTCGCAGCCAATCTTTGACAGCCTTCTGACATTATATTCGGCTTCCGATAGACCATCCATATCGTGCTCCAAGCGCCCGTGGCCCGGAGGAGATTCCGGGTGAGACGGGAACCTCTCTTCGAGAGAGGAGCATTTCCCGATGTCTCAGCGAGTATTGGTCAAATCAGCAGTCGAAAGAATCGGCGGCGGCGGAACTCCATGTCCGGCTCGCGTGTCCTTGAATACGAGGCCGCATTTCGTGACACGTGACGAGTTCGCCGCATTGGCGCTGAGGTATCTCGAAGAGTTCACAGCGTTTGCCCGCCGGCTGACCGGGAACTTCTCTGACGCGGACGATCTGGTCCAGGACACGTTCACGCGCGCGTTCGACGCGTGGAGCACACTGCGAGAGCCGCGAGCCTGCCGGGCATGGCTGTTCCGGATCGCGCGGAATCAATTCCTCAACGACAAACGTGCGGCGACTGCGCGTCCAGCGCTACGGCTCGTCGAGATGGATCCAGAGTCCGGCGATCTACCCATCGTATCACCCGAAGTGGTCGAGCGCCTCGACGCGCAGGCGCTCGAGACGGCGCTGGCGCAGCTCCCGGACGAGCAGCGCGAGGTCGTGCTGCTCCGCGATCTCTGGGGCTTCGAATACGAGGAGATCGCCGAGATCACAGAGGTGCCAGTGGGCACGGTGCGCTCGCGTCTGGCGCGAGGGCGCGGCCGGGTGATCACCCTCCTTGCGGGACAGCTCGACGGCCGCGCGAGGGAACGACGATGAGTAGCGAGCTGGATGTCGAGCGGTTATCCGCCTATCTCGACGGTGCACTGCCCGAGGCGGAGCGCGAGGCCGTCGAGACACATCTGACGGCGTGTGCCGCATGCCGGGCACGCCTGCAAACGCTGCGGGCTGTCAAGCATGCGCTCGCCCGGTTGCCGAGCTGCGAAGAGCCGCCGGGCGCCGTGCGCGCACACGTCGAGGGGCTGCGCTTCCCACAGGCCGCCCGCAAGCACCGACGACGCTTTTTCGGGTTGCTCGCGGCGGCTGTCCCGCTGATGGCGGCGGCCGCTGTGCTGTATGTCATGTCGCCGGTGACGCCTGTCCCGCACGAGCTGACCAACGAGCTCGTCGTCGATCACCTGAAGTCCGTGCCGGAAGTGAGACCGGCAGAAGTCGCCTCACAGGATCCACACGAGGTGATCCAATTCTTCGCTGGTCACGTCCCGTTCAGGCCGATCGCCCCGGTCCTGCCGGGTGCTCGTCTCGTCGGCGGCCGGCTCTGCAGCATCGCCGGCGAGCGCGGTCAGTTGCTGTTCTATCGAGCCAACGCGGAGGCCGGCAGCACGGAACAGACACTCTCGCTCTTCGTCTCCGGCGCACCGTTCGAGACTCAGGGGTGCCGTGCGACGCGCGGCCACCATGTGTGCGGCCGCACGGTTGGCCGTTTGAAGCTCGTGTTGGTTGGCAAGCTGCCTGAGGCGAGGCTGAGTCGGCTGCTCGAGAAAGCCGCGCTGTAATCAGTGCTGGTTTGGCGCGCTCCGCGCGCGGGACCGCTATGCGGTCGCACAACGAGGACTAAATTCACGTAACGGGCCGCATAGCGGTCCGACTGTCGATACGGTCATGCGACTCGTCAAATTCGCGCTCCATCACCCACACGCCGTCGCGGTCCTCGGTCTCGTGATCGGGATTCTCGGCCTCACGGCCATCTCGCGGATTCCCACCGACATCCTCCCGACGTTTCGCACGCCGGCCGTCCAGATCCTGACGTTCTATCCCGGCATGCCCGCCGAGTTCGTCGAGCAGGACATTTCCACGCGGCTCGAGCGTTGGACGGGACAGGCCAACGGCGTGGCGCGGCAGGAATCGAAGTCGATGATCGGCGTCAGCGTCGTCAAGAACTTCTTTCGCCCCGACATCGATCTGAATACGGCGCTGTCGATGGTCAGCTCGCTGGCCATGTCCGACCTCTACTACTTGCCGCCCGGCACCATCCCCCCGATGGTCATGCCGTTCGATCCCACCGCGACGATTCCGCTCGCGCTCGTCACCGTGTCCAGCCCGACCGCCGACGAGACGCGGCTCTACGACGTCGCCTATTTCGAGCTGCGCAACCG
>JBOGIN010000656.1:0-2004 GCA_050742275.1 Vicinamibacteraceae bacterium | reverse complement strand
CATCTGTACTGGTTTTGGCGCGCCTCGTGCGCGCGACCCCGGCCAGATCCGATCCTTACTCCGAGAGCCACCGTGTGTCCAGTACCAATACGATACGCGCCACAACGTCTGAAATGAAGACACATCGTGTAAGAGACGCCTGACCCTATTCCCGTGGTGAGGACCAGCCGGACCGGCCGATGAGCGGGACGAAGACGCATCCGCCAAGTGAGGATTCTGTGAACTGACTGCCGTGGCGCTCAACCAACAGGAGCGTCTGAACATCGAGGGGGCCCACGGGAATGATGAGGCGGCCGCCGTCGGCCAGGCGCGCCCGAAGGCCCGCCGATACCGCAGGCGCACCGGCGGTGACGATCACCGCGTCGAAGACCAAGTCAGGTCGAAGCGCCTCCACGCCATCGGCCACGACGAGATGCACCCGCTCGAGGCCGAACGTCTGGAGCGCATGCCGGGCCCGCAGCGCCAGCCCCACCACGCGCTCGGTGGAGAGGACCCGATGGGTGAGCTGTCCAAGGACGGCCGCCTGGTAACCCGACCCCGTGCCAACCTCCAGCACACGGTCGCCCTGCTGCGGGCGCACCGCCTCCGTCATGGCCGCCACGATGTAGGGCTGCGAGATGGTCTGCCCTTCGCCGATGGGCAGCGCGCCATCGTCGTAGGCATGCTGGCGCAGCTCTGCCGGCACGAAAAGGTGCCGCGGCACGTCGCGCATGGCCGAAAGGACCCGCTGGTCCCGCAGGCCGCGAGCGACGATTTGATCTTCGACCATCCGTTGGCACTCGCGACGCCAATCGCCATTCATATCGGACCCACCCTTGCGGTCCCGCCTCCGGTTGGGCACCGCATCTGCGTTCCGGCCGCTTCCCCTGATCCCCCATATAATGCCGAGGCCAAGCTCGCAATGGAAATTCTCGAAACGCAGGTCCAGGTAGCCAGCGACGAGTTCAAGGCAAACGCCGCGCGGATGGAAGCGCTGGTCGCGGATCTCTCCGGCCGGCTCGCGAGCGTTCGTGAGGGCGGTGGAGCGCGGGCCCGAGAGCGGCACCAGCGACTGGGCAAGCTCTTCGTCCGCGACCGCATCGCGCGGCTGCTCGATCCCGACTCGCCCTTTCTCGAGCTGTCACCACTCGCTGCGTGGGAGATGTACGACGGCGAGGCGCCGGCTGCGGGCCTGGTCGCCGGCGTGGGGCGCGTCTCGGGCCGCGAGGTGCTGGTCGTTGCCAACGATGCGACCGTGAAAGGCGGCACGTATTACCCGATGACCGTCACGAAGCATCTGCGGGCGCAGCACGTCGCCCTCGAGAACCACCTGCCGTGCATCTACCTCGTGGACTCCGGCGGTGCGTTCCTCCCGCTGCAAGCGGAGGTGTTTCCCGACCGCGGGCACTTCGGCCGCATCTTCTACAACCAGGCGGTGATGTCCGCGGCGCGCATCCCTCAGATCGCCGTCGTCATGGGATCGTGCACGGCCGGCGGCGCGTATGTGCCCGCGATGTCGGACGAGACCATCATCGTGCGCGGCACCGGCACCATCTTCCTCGGCGGACCGCCGCTGGTGAAGGCGGCCACCGGCGAGGATGTCACCGCGGAGGAGCTCGGCGGGGCGGACGTGCACACGCGGTTGTCGGGCGTGGCGGACTACTTCGCGGAGAACGATGAAGATGCCCTCCACCTAGCGCGCACGATTGTCTCGACGCTCAACACGGTCAAGCAGCTCCCCCCCGACCGCACCACCCCGCAGCCGCCGCGATACGATCCGCGAGAGCTCTACGGCATCATTCCAGCCGACACGCGCAAACAGTACGACGTGCGTGAGGTCATCGCCCGTCTCGTCGACGAGTCTCGGTTCGACGAGTTCAAGGCGCGCTATGGCACGACGCTCGTCACCGGCTTTGCCCGGCTCCACGGGTTCCTCGTCGGCCTCGTCTGCAACAACGGCGTGCTCTTCTCCGAATCCGCGCTCAAGGCCACGCACTTCATCGAGCTCTGCAACCTGCGGAGCGT
>JBOGIN010000655.1:0-5754 GCA_050742275.1 Vicinamibacteraceae bacterium | reverse complement strand
GCCGAGAAGGACATGGTCCTCCAGAAGCTGGCGGAGTTCGAGTCGATGGAGCAGGAGGCGGAAGCCACGCTGGCCGAGACGACACGGCACGTGTCAGCGCTCGAACGCGAGCTCCAGCGGACACCGGCGACACGCACCTTGGAACAGCGCACCAGCGATCCCGCCGGGCTCCTCGAGGACGTGCAGTCACGCATCTTGAGCCTCGAGCTCGAGCGCACCGCGCTGCTCCAGAAGTTCACCCCGCGCTATCGCGCGGTTGTCCAGATCGATCAGCAGCTCGCGCAGGCGCGCGCGGCGCTCGAGCGAGCTCGGCGCGCCGCGGTGACGGAAGAGACGGTTGCCCACAACCCGACCATGCAGTGGCTCGAGAACGAGATCGCGCGCGCGCGAACCGAGCGTGAGGCGCTGGCTGCGCGCGTCAAGGCCCTGGGCGCGACCGTCAACGCCTATCGGGCCAAGGCGCAGGACTTGAGCGCGAAGGGTGCGTCACAAACGACGCTCCAACGGGCGCTGAACGTGGCCGAGGAAGAGTACCTCTTGTATCAGCGCAAACAAGAGGAGGCTCGGATCTCGGACGCGCTGGATCGCACACGCATCGCGAATGTCGCGATCGCACAGGCGCCGACCGTGCCTGCCCAGCCGCGACCGGCCCGGCGGCTGTTGTGGCTCTCGCTCGGCTCGTGTGCCGCCCTCGCGCTGAGCCTCGTCTTCGCGTTGGTGAAGGATGCCACCAGCTCCGTGATCCGCACGCCCGAGGAGCTCGAAGCGGCGCTGGGCGATGTTCCAGTCCTGGCGTGGATCCCCGCAGCAGACCAGTAGGACCCCAGATGCCCCGATTGACCGACGCTTTGGCACGTGTGCACGACAGCGAGCCGCACGCTCCCGGCAGCGAGAGCGGGCTTCTGTCCGAGACGCTCGAGACACGGGATGAGCCGTCGCTGTTGGAGACGACGGATCCGGCGGACCCGGCGCGCCACATTCGCCGCTCGTCGCATACGCGCGTGCAGACACCGCCGCTCGAGAGCCCTGTCCCCCACCGGCTGCGGCCACCCTTGACCGAGCTGGTCGAGCGCACGTTCCTCGTGCCGGCGCGGTTGGGTGAAACCGTCCGCTCGCTCATGTTTGCCAGCGTGGATGGCGCCGACGGCTCGCTGCTGCCTGCCGCGGTGGCCGAGATTCTCTTGTCTCGCGCGCGCGGCTGGATCTGCCTCGTGGACGCGAACTTTCGGGCGCCCATCCTGCACCGGCATTACGGATCGACCAACGCCTTGGGTCTGATCGACGCGCTGGTCGGAACCGGTCGCGTGAGCAGCTATGCGCGGGAGCTGTCCAGAGGCGGGGACAGCTCCCTCTGGCTCATGCCAACCGGCGACTTCAGCGGCGCTGGCGAGCGCCTGTTGGAAACGGAAGCGTATCGACGGCGGATGAAGGATCTCGTGACGGCGTTCGAGTACGTCGTGATCGGCACGACGATTGTGACGGCAGATCCGTCTGCCGCCGTCCTGAGCGCCCAGGTCGATGGCGTGATCCTGGTGGCGGAGGCCAACGTCACGACGCGGCAGGCACTGCGCGCGGCCGCGCGGGCGGTGAGCGCTGCCGGTGGGCGCGTGCTCGGCACCGTGCTCAACAACCGCACCTTCCCGATCCCCGAGGTGCTCTACCGACTGCTGTAGGCACGACACGTGGGGTACCTCTACCGCGATCCAACGTCGGTCATGTCGCTCAACTGGCACCATTTCTCGCCCGCTGCCGAAGGCGGAGGGGACATCGTCCCACACACGGGGTTGCCCGACCGTGACTCGCACGCCACTGTGGCGGCGCGCCGGCGTCCAGGCCCCCAGCGGCTCATCCCTGCGCCACGCCTCGTGGCTGCGATCGATGTTGCCCTCGTCTTGGCGACGTTCTTCTCGGTGGTCGTTGGAGTGAACCTCGATCACATGCCTCACGGTCTCGAGCAGTTCCTGGCCGTTCGAGTGACGGTGAAGAGCGTTCTCTTGGTGGCCTGCCTCATCGCGGGTGTTCTGCTGGTGTTTCGCAGGGCGCGGCTGTATGACGCGCACTCGGTGCGGCGGCGCCGAGACGAAGCACGGCGCGTGCTCCTCGCAACGAGCGCGGTGACCGTGATGGCGACGATCGTGCCGCTGACCAGTCGGAGCGGCGCGGTCGATGGCTGGTCGCTCCTGGTGTTCTGGGGCGCCTCGTCTGCGGCGCTGATGATCGCCCGCGGTACGCGCGCGAAGTTGGCGGGCAACGTCGAACGGCGTCGTGTGATTGTGGTCGGCACGGGTCGACACGCCATTGCGGCGTTTCGCGAGCTCTGCGCCGACGTGTTCCAACGCTACGCCGTCGTGGGGTTCGTGGATACGAACGCGACGACCGGCAGTCCATTCGTCGAGCGACGCACCCTAGGACGGCTCGAGCAGCTCGAGGAGCTGCTCGTCGGCGAGCAGATCGACGAGGTCTACGTCGGCTTGCCCGTCAAGTCTCACTATCGACAAATTCAAGACACCATCCGGACGTGCGAACGTCTCGGCATCAAGGTGACGTACGGCGCCCACATCTTCGATACCGAGATCGCCAAGCCTCGTGTGCACGCGGCGCGCGACACGGCGCCGCGCGTGCAGTTGGAGTCGGTACCGTGGGGGGCTCGCCTCCTCGTCAAACGGACGGTCGACCTCGTTGGGGCCCTCGCGGTGCTCATCGTGGTGAGCCCCCTCATGTTGGCGGCGGCGCTCGCCATCAAGCTGACCAGCAAGGGCCCGGTGATCTTCTCGCAGGAACGCTGTGGGCTGAACCGCCGACGCTTCCGCATGCACAAGTTTCGAACGATGGTGCATGGCGCGGAGCAGCTGCAGGCGTCGCTCGAATCGCGGAACGAGGCCGACGGCCCGGTCTTCAAGATCGTCGACGATCCGCGGATCACACGCGTCGGCCGGTTCCTGCGCCGCACCTCGATCGACGAGCTGCCGCAGCTCTTCAACGTGCTCGGTGGCGACATGTCTCTCGTCGGGCCACGGCCACTCCCATTACGTGACGTCGGCCGGTTTCGGCGGACGCGTGATTGGCGTCGATTCAGCGTGCGTCCCGGGCTCACATGTCTGTGGCAAGTCCAGGGACGAAACGCGATCGGCTTCGACGAGTGGGTCGCGTTGGACCTGCAGTACATCGACCAGTGGTCGCTTCGCTTGGACCTACTGATTCTGGCCCGTACGGTCCCCGCGGTTCTCCGCGGGACGGGCGCGAGCTGACCCGCGCGGTCAGACCAGTCTACGTTTCGATCACATCGACGGAGGGCATCGTGGCAGGAGCGCTCATGGGAAAGAAGATACTCGTCACCGGCGCCGGCGGATTCATCGGGCATCATCTCGTGACACGCCTCAAGCGCGAGGGCGCATGGGTACGCGGCGTCGATCTCAAACATCCGGAGTACGCACCAACGGCGGCAGACGAATTCTGGATTCGCGATCTCTGCAAGTGGGAAGACTGCCTCGAGAGCACGCGAGCGGTGGATCAGGTCTACGCGCTCGCCGCGGACATGGGCGGGATGGGCTACATCTCCACGCACCACGCACAGATCCTCCGAAACAATGTGCTCATCAGCACGCAAACGCTCGAGGCCGCACGGCGCAATGGCGTTCATCGCTATCTGTATACCTCGTCGGCATGCATTTATCCCGAGTACAGACAGACCGAAGCCGAGGTCCAGCCGCTCCGCGAAGACGAGGCGTATCCCGCGCAACCGCAAGATGCCTACGGATGGGAAAAGCTGCTCACCGAGCGCCTCTGCCAGCACTACGCCGAGGACTTCGGCATGGAGACCCGCGTGGTGCGATTTCACAACATCTTCGGTCCGCTCGGCACGTGGGACGGCGGGCGCGAAAAGGCGCCAGCCGCGATGTGCCGCAAGATCGCGGTCGCGAGGCTCACCGGCCGTCACGAGATTGAAATCTGGGGCGACGGCGAGCAAACGCGATCCTTCTGCTACATCGACGACTGCGTCGCCGGCATCCGGCAACTGATGGAGTCCGATTACCGGCAGCCGTTGAACCTGGGGCAGGACCGGCTCATCAGCATCAACGCGCTGGCGGACCTGGTCGCGGCGACAGCGGGAATCACCGTGAAGAAGCGCCACGTGCCGGGGCCGCAAGGCGTCCGCGGCCGTAACTCCGACAACTCGCGCCTGCGTGAGGTCCTCGGCTGGGAGCCGCAGATCTCTCTCGAGGAAGGCGTCGCACGCACCTACGCATGGATCGAAGAGCAAGTGGCACACACGCTCAATAGCCGCGGGGTGATGCATGGCGTCGCCTGACGCCGCTCGCGCCGTTCCGCGCGTGGACATCCTCGGCGTGGGCGTGAGCGCGATCGACATGGACGACGCGCTCGATGTGATCGACCGCTGGATTACGTCGGGCGCTCGTCAGTACGTATGCGTGACGGGCGTCCACGGCGTCATGGAGTGCCAGCGCGACGACACGCTGCGTCGCGTCCACAATCGCGCCGGCCTCGTGACGCCGGACGGCATGCCGCTCGTGTGGCTCAGCAAGTGGCGCGGGTGGCGCAACACGACCCGTGTCTACGGCCCTGATCTCCTGTTGGCCGCCTGCGAGCGATCGATCGCGACCGGATACCGTCATTTCTTCTATGGCGGGCAGCCCGGTGTCACCGAACGGTTGGTCACGAGGTTGGAGCGACGATATCCCGGCGTGGCTGTCGTGGGCACCTACTCGCCACCCTTTCGCACGCTGACCGAGGAGGAAGACACCCAGGCCATCGGTCTCATCAACGACGCGAAGCCGGACATCGTCTGGGTCGGGCTCGGCACACCGAGGCAGGAGCGGTGGATGGCGGCCCATGTCGGTCGACTAACGGCATCCGTACTGATCGGTGTGGGGGCCGCGTTCGACTTCCACGCGGGCGTGAAACGTCAAGCGCCCAAGTGGATGCGACGAAGCGGCCTCGAATGGCTTTTTCGCCTCGCCAGTGAGCCGCGCCGACTGTGGCGGCGATACGTGGTGAACAATCCATTGTTCGTCTGGCTGACGCTGATGCAGATGTGGCGCACGAGGAGGCCTTCCGCTGACGAGCGGGAAGGAGATCGCTCGAGGCCGAGCGGCACGCAGCCGAAGCGAACGGCCGTATGAAGGTATGGCGGGCGGGCTGGATCGTCGCGCTGCTCCTGTTCATCGCGGCCTTCGCGGACATGCCACAGCACGTGGTGAGCATCAGCGGGGTCAGCAGCATGGGCATGCTTACGGTGGCACAGCTCGGACTCGCCGCTGGTGGTCTGCTGCTGATCGGCGTGTACCCGAAGGCGTTGGTCCACCGGATGGTGCCGTACGCGTTTTTCATGGGCTGGGTCGTGCTCAGCCTGTTCTGGGCGCCGCCGCAGACCGCAGGCATGCAGAACGCGGTCGTTTACGCGCTGTTCGGCGTGACGCTCCTGCTCTCCGGCTCGCTCTCGGCGGCCGCGCCGGAGCAGACCTACGAGATCCTGGGTCGTGGGATGCGCTGGATCGATGGGATCACGCTCGCCGTCATCGCCGTAGGGCTCGTGACAATCGGCCTCCCCACGGCCGACGAAACCCGTTGGTACGTCGGGCCGCGCTCGGTGGCGCTCTTGGCGCTGCTGCCTTTGAGCTGGCATCTGGCGCACTGGTCGCAGGTGCCGAGGGCGGGCCTCAAAGCCTGGTTGTGGCTTTCAGCCATTCTCTTGAGTCTGTCGAGGACCGCCCTTGCGGTCGGGCTCCTCTATGT
>JBOGIN010000654.1:0-2950 GCA_050742275.1 Vicinamibacteraceae bacterium | reverse complement strand
GTGCGGCGACGGGTCTTGGAGGCCTCCGTGCGTGCGCCTCAGGAATGGCATCACGATGCGATCAGCGCGGCCTTTACCAGCGACGAGGAGGCCTGGAGGCTCACCGCCGTTTTCTGCATGCGTTTCGTGCGAGGCTTCGACGATCAGATTCTCGAAGCGCTCGACTCCGAGAGTACCGATGTCCGCTATCACGCGGTGATCGCGGCAGGCAATTGGGAGGTCGCCGACGCCTGGCCGCACGTCGCCGCTCTCGTGGGGGCGAAGGACATTGACAAGCCTCTGCTGCTCGCGGCCATCGAGGCCGTGGGAAGCATCCGCCCGCGAGAAGCGTTGGAGATCCTCGAGGATCTCAGAACGTCGGATGACGAGGATGTCGTTGACGCGGTCAATGAAACGCTCGCCATTGCCGGAGGCTTGTCGCGCGAGGACGACGATGATTGGGCCGGTGAGCGGTGACGATGGGCTCGTCCGAGGGAGAGGTGTTGACAGGCTACAGATATGGCGGTTAGACTGCCATCTGTAGTAAGTCAACATGTCTGACCCGAAGAGCGACGTTCCCTACGGCACGCTGGACCTGTTCGTGCTCAAGACCCTCGAAGCCATGGGGCCGATGAACGGCTACCAGCTTGCCAGGCGCATCGAACAGGTTTCAGAGAACCTCCTTCGCTTGAACCAAGGCTCCATTTATCCTGCGTTGCTGCGCCTGCAGCAGAAGGACTGGATCCGTACCGCCTGGGGCGTGTCGGAGACGAAGCGCCGCGTGAAGATCTACTCGCTCACCAAGGCTGGCGCGAAGCAAGCTCGAGCAGAAGTAGAGAACTGGGAGCGGACAACGGCCATGGTCGCGCGGTTCTTGGAGTCGTTGCCATGAGCCCGCGCGCGATCGTGGCACGGTTGCTGACCTTCATGCGCAGGAGGCACGTCGAGCGCGAGCTGAACGAAGAAATCCTTGCGCACCTCGAGCAGGCGGAGCTGGACAATCTCCGTGCCGGCATGTCGCTCGAGGAGGCTCGCAGCGCGGCACGCCGCCGCTTCGGAGGCGTCGAGCACATCAAGGAGATGCATCGCGACGTTGCAGGATTTCGTCCCGTAGCCGACGTCGCCCAGGATGCGCGGCTCGCCTACCGCTCCATGGCCCGACAGCCCGTGTTCACTGCCATTGCGGTCTGCACCCTCGCGCTTGGTATCGGTGCCAATACCGCGATCTTCAGCGTCATCAACGGTCTCCTGTTGCGGACGCTGCCGGTCGCGGAGCCGGAACGGCTGGTCACGGTCTCCGCAGATAGAGAGGCTGTTTATCCCTGGACCTACGCGGTGTGGGACGGGATTCGGCAACGAGCCGGGACGTTTGCCGGGGCGCTCGCGTGGGCGCCGGCCGGATTCGATCTGGCTCAAGGAGGTGAGAGACAGCCTGTCGAGGGGCTGTTCGCCAGTGGCGACTTCTTCACGACGCTGGGCGTGACAGCAATGCTTGGCCGGACCTTCACGCCGGCAGACGATGCGCGCGGTGGCGGACCGGAGGGGCCGGTGGCGGTTATCAGCCACGCGTTCTGGCAGCGGCGCTTCGGCGGTGCGGCGAGCATCATTGGCTCGCGACTCGTTGTCGAGGGCGTGCCCTTCACGATCATTGGGGTGACGCCGCCCGAGTTCTTTGGGATCGAGGTCGGCCACGCATTCGATGTTGCGGTGCCGTTCGGCACCGAGCCGTTAATCCGCGGCGAAGGCACGACGCTCGACAACCGCCGGGCCTATTGGCTCACGGTGATGCTGCGGCTGAAGCGGGAGCAGTCGCTGGCGTCCGCGATGGCGGCGCTTCGTGCGCTGCAGCCTGCGATCCGCGAGGGCGCCATGCCGCCGGACGCACCACCGGACGGACCGTCTGACTTGGACATGGCGTTTACGCTCGTTCCCGCGGCAGCGGGGACGAGCGGGCTGCGCCAGCAGTACGAACAGCCGCTGCTCGCGATCCTTGCCGTGGTCGCGCTGGTGCTGCTCATCGCGTGTGCCAATGTCGCCAATCTCCTGCTGGCCCGCGCGACGGCGCGCCGCCACGAGATGAGCGTTCGGGTAGCGCTCGGAGCATCGCGCTGGCGTGTGGCGCGACAGCTGCTGGTCGAGAGCTTCATGCTCGCGGGGCTCGGCGCGGTGATCGGACTGTTGTTTGCCGCGTGGGGCAGCCGCGCACTGGTGGCGCAGCTCTCGACATCGGTGAGTCACGTCGTCTTGGATCTCTCGTTCGATTGGCGCGCATTGGCATTCACGGCGGCTCTTGCGAGCGCGACGGCCGTTGTGTTCGGTCTCGTACCGGCGTTGCGCGCGACGCACGCGGCTCCGATCGATGCGCTGAAGGAACCGGCTTTTGCGTTGAGGGCGACCACACGCTGGGCAGGTATCGCCGGAGCTGGCCGCGGCCCGAGCGGATTCGTCGTCTTGCAGATTGCCCTGTCGCTGATGCTCGTGGTCGCCGCCGGCTTGTTCGTTCGGACATTTCAGCGGCTTGCCAGCGTGCCGCTTGGCTTCGACAGCGATCGCGTGCTGCTCGTCAACATCGATGCGACGCGAGCGGCGGTAGACTCAGCCGGCCGGCTCTCTTTCTACCATCGCCTCGTCGAAGCCGTCGGCGCCGTGGTGTTTGCCGCAGTCGGCATGACCGCGGCGTTCCTCCCCGCACGCCGTGCGACCAAGCTGGATCCCCTCGCCGTGCTGCGCTCGGAGTAGCCCAATGCTGTTGACTTGTCCTCTTTGCACGTAGCGACGCGGCCTTCAGGCCGCGCGACGAGGGGCCTAAAGGCCCCCTCGCTACGTACTAAGGGAACGCCGAGGTACGGGTCTGGATTAAGCATGGACTTATATAAGAGCGATCTGTATTCTCACGGGAGAATTCCAGAACCGGAGGTCGCGAACATGAAAATTGACATGGCTCACCACCTGGGAGCCGTTACCCGTGAAG
>JBOGIN010000653.1:0-3513 GCA_050742275.1 Vicinamibacteraceae bacterium | reverse complement strand
GAGGATGGCAACGAGGATGGCGGCCGCGGCCAGCGTCCACTGCAACCAGCGGGGGAAATCGAATAAACCGGAGTAGACCGACCCCATGGCCAGCAACAGGGCCAATCCAAACAGAAGACGTCGCGTCACAATGTCACCTCGTGGATACCCATCACACGCGGCGCAACTGCACCTGCTGGACGAAATGGTTGGTGGCCTTGGTCAGCACGAGGTGCGCGCGCTCGCGGGTCGGCAGGATGTTCTCGCGCAGGTTCACCCAGTTGATATCGCGCCAGATGCCGCGGGCTACCTCGCGCGCCTCCCCGCGCGACAACCCGCCGTATCGATGGAAGTACGACTTTGGATCCTGGAACACGGTGTCGCGAAGTGTCAAGAAGCGCTCGACGTACCAGCGCTCGACATCCGTCTCGTCCGCATCCACGTAAATCGAGAAGTCGAAGAAGTCTGACACGAAGAGCTGTGACAGGTGCGGCCGCCGCTCCGGCGCCTGAAGCACGTTCAGTCCCTCGACAATGACGACGTCCGGCTGTCGCACCACCTGGAAGTGATCGGGGATGACGTCATACTCGAGGTGCGAGTACATCCGTGCGCGCACCTCTGGAACGCCAGCCTTGAGATCGGCCATGAACCGCACGAGCCTCGCCCGGTCGTAGCTCTCGGGAAACCCCTTGCGCCGCAGCAGACCGCGATGTTCGAGGACACGGTTCGGATACAGGAAGCCATCGGTGGTGATGAGGTCGACGCGCGGGTGTGTCGGCCAGCGTGAGAGCAGCGCCTGCAGCAGACGCGCGATCGTGCTCTTCCCCACCGCCACGCTGCCGGCAATACCGATGACATACGGCACCTTGGCTTCGTGATTGCCGAGGAAGGTTTGGGTGGCGCGATACAGCTCCTGCGTGGCGTGGACGTAGAGGCTCAGCAGCCGTGATAGCGGGAGGTAGATCGTCTCGACCTCCGCCATCGACACCTGGTCGTTCAGCGAGCGAACCGACTCGAGGTCCGCTTCACTGAGCGTCAACGGCATCGAGTCGCGGAGCCGCGCCCACTCTTCACGCGTGAACGTCAAGAATCGGGAAGACGTCGTTGCTGCCTCGGCCATCCGAGATTCAGCATGCCGCATTTTGGGAAAGGGGGACAGTCCCCATTTTCCGCATGGTGGAAAATGGGGGCTGTCCCCCTTTCCGAGGCTCCCGACTCTCCATCCCAATCCTCCGCCTCCCAGCACTCGGGGTCTTGATTTGTCAGCTCGTCCGTGTATCATAGTCAACCTGTGCTTGAGCTAACTCCAGGGCACCATCAGACATTTCATCAATAGAATGTTGGACTTGAAGCGTCTATCGGCGTCTCATTGTCCGAAGTGGCGGGCCACGTCAGCCCCAGTACTCCTTCTGGCCGTCCTGTGGACACTCACGGGTTCCTCGCGCCCCGCCTTTGCACAGCTCGTCGGCCCCCCGGTCCCCGGGTACGTTCACGACATCTGGACGACGCAGCACGGCCTGCCCCAGAACCAGATCCGGACCATCGTGCGGACCCGCGACGGGTACCTCTGGATCGGCACCGGCAGCGGTCTCGTACGCTTCGATGGCGTCGAGTTCACGACCTTCGATGTGACGACGACGCCGGAGCTGCCGGCCAACTGGATCTCCGCGCTCTACGAAGATCGCGACGGCGCGCTCTGGATCGGGACGGACGCCGGCCTGGTCGTCTACGCCGACCGCTCGTTCAGCCGGCCGCAGTTGGGCGTCGATACCGGAGACAACTACGTCCATGCAATCGTCCAGGACGCCGAGGCCCGCCTTTGGGTGGCGATCGGCGGGCAGGTGCTGCGTCGCGACGGACGTCAATGGGCGAAGCTCTCGCTCGGTGATACGCGTGCGACTGGTCTCCTCGTAGATGGTGATGCGCTCTGGATTGGCACCACAACGGGCCTCATCGAGTGGCGCGGGCGGATCCTGCGCACGATCACCAGCCGTGACGGCCTTCCCGAGCCACACGGCTGGATCGAGCCGGTGTACACCGAGGGAGCCGGTCCACTGTGGGTGAACACAGGCGCCGGGGTCGTGCTCGTCGATCGAGACACCGGGAAGGCCACTGGCGCACCTGAGCCGCTCGCACAGGGGAACGTCCTTCAGATGCTGAAGGACCGAAGCGGTCGGTTGTGGATTGGCGGGCGCGGCGCGCTGTTCGAGTACACGCGCGCGGGAACGCTCGTCGAATACCGCGTAGCCGACCAGATCGACAGCCTGGTCACGACGCTGTTACAGGACCGAGACGGGCAATTTTGGTTTGGCGTGTCCGGAGGCCGCGGAGGACTGCATCGCCTCACGCCGCAGCGTGTGACCGTCTTGACCCGCCAGCACGGCTTGCCCTGCGAGAACGTGATTACGACCACGCAAGCCGCCGACGGGACGGTGTGGGCTGGGATGTTCTGTCCCAAGGGGGGCAGTCTCGTCGCTATCAAGGACGGAAAAGTGACCCCATTTCCCGAGCCGGAGGCGAAGCCAGCCTCGCTGTTGGCGGATCCTGACGGCAGTCTCTGGCTGGGGACGTTTCACGGCGCGCTGTTCCACCTCGTTCAGGGTCGGATCACTACCTTCACCAGCAGCAACAGCGGCCTCACGGGAGAGTACATCGTCGCCCTGCATCGTGACAAAGCGGGAGCACTTTGGATTGGAACAGAGCACGGCCTGCATCGTTACCACCACGGACGGTGGGCCAGGTTCCGAACAACCGAGGGTCTCGTCCACAATGACGTACGCTTCATCACGTCGGGCCGCGACGGGGCATTGTGGATTGGCACGCGCGGCGGCGTCAGTCGGTTTACGCGAGGCCGGTTCAAGAATCTGACGACGGAGGACGGATTGCCGCGTGGCGCGGTCCGTGCCGTCCACATCGACGCGGAGAACACAATCTGGATTGGCACCTACGGCGGCGGCCTATGCCGGCTGAAAAACGGTAGGGTCACGCGCTTTGGCACGCATGGCGGCCTCCTCGACAGCGGTGTCCACCGCATCCTCGAGGATGCTCACGGTGACCTCTGGATGAGCGGCGATCAGGGCATCCGCCGCGTCAGCCGCCGCGAGCTGAACGACTTCGCCGACGGGAAGCTGAAGCGTCTCAGCGTCACGATCTACGACGAGCACGACGGGATGAAGAACGCCGAGGCGAACGGCATGGCACAGCCCGCCGGTTGGCGGATGCGCGACGGCACCCTGTGGTTCCCCACGCAGGGCGGCATCGCGCGGATCGATCCGGCAGCCGCGAAGCAGACCTCCTCCCGCCCGCCTGTGATCATTGAAGAGGTGCTCGTCAACGAGACCGCCTACGACCCGCGCCAGCAGATCATCGTCTCGCCAGGGTCGACCGCGCTGGAGATTCATTACACGGCGCCGGCGTTCTCACGACCGGAGCACATCCAGTTTCGGTATCGGCTCGAAGGGCACGACAGCGGGTGGGTCGATGCGGGCACTCGGCGCGTGGCGCACTACGCGAACCTGGCGCCCGGCTCGTACC